>JBKPEY010000294.1:0-7446 GCA_046744405.1 Actinomycetota bacterium | reverse complement strand
TTGCGCTACCCTGAACCGTATGCAACGCCCCGCGGTCATGGACACAGTCCTCCTTAGATAGCCGCGTAGGAAACCCTGCGCGGCAGCCCCTCATGCCCAGGCGGCGAGGGGTTTTTTCATGTCCAGGTCAATGGGTACGCGATGCACAGCCAAGGAGACGAACGACATCATGACCGAGCAGATCGAGCAGGTCGAGGATTCCGAGCCGGCGGATACCGGGACTCGGGAGCGGCCTGGCTATGACGCCCGCACCGCGCAGGAGCGATGGCAGGCGTTCTGGGAGTCGGATAAGACCTTCGTACCGAAGGACGACGGCTCCGCCGAGAGGCGCTACATGCTGGACATGTTTCCCTACCCATCCGGTGACCTACATATGGGTCACGCCGAGGCCTTCGTGATGGGCGACGTGATCGCGCGCTACCTGAAGCTGAAGGGCTACGACGTCCTGCACCCGATCGGCTGGGATTCTTTCGGGCTACCTGCCGAGAATGCGGCCATCGAGCGCGACGCCCATCCTGCCGAGTGGACGTACGCGAATATCGAAACCCAGGCGACCTCCTTCCGGCGTTACGGGCTGAGCTTCGACTGGTCCCGCCGACTGCACACCTCTGATCCTGAGTACTACCGCTGGACTCAGTGGCTGTTCCTGCGGTTTCGGGAGCACGGTTTGGCCTATCGCAAGGCCAGCTACGTCAACTGGTGCCCCAAGGACCAGACGGTGCTGGCCAATGAGCAGGTGATCGCGGGATTGTGCGAACGCTGCGGATCGGTCGTCACGAAGCGCCAGCTGACCCAGTGGTATTTCAAGATCACTGAGTACGCCCAGCGCCTGCTGGACGACATGGATGATCTTGTCGATGGTTGGCCGGAGCGGGTCCTGACCATGCAGCGCAACTGGATCGGCCGCTCCGAGGGGGCCTATGTCGATTTCATGATCGAAAATCGGGACGAGCCAGTGCGCGTCTTCACCACCCGCCCTGACACCCTGTATGGGGCAACGTTCTTCGTAATCGCTCCCGATGCGCCGCTAGCGGCAGAGGTCGTGACTGAGGAGCAGCGTCCGGCGTTCGAGGAGTACCTGGAGCAGACCAAGCAGGAAACCGAGATTGAACGGCAGTCCACCGAACGGCCTAAGACGGGCGTGTTCTTGGGAGTACATGCCACCAATCCGGTGAACGGGAAGAAGATTCCGGTCTATGCGGCCGACTATGTGCTGGCTGAATACGGCACCGGCGCAATCATGGCAGTGCCGGCTCATGATCAACGCGACCTGGATTTTGCCCGCACCTTTGGCATGACGATCCGTGAAGTGGTGGCCACCGGCGGGCCGGATCCGGCGGCTACCGGCATCGCCACACCAGGCGACGGGACCTACATCAACTCCGACATCCTGAACGGACTGACCGACAAGGATGCGGGAGTTCGGGCGATCATCGCAAAACTGCAGGCCGAAGGCGTTGGCGAGGGGGCGGTGACCTACCGGCTGCGTGACTGGCTGCTAAGCCGGCAGCGTTACTGGGGCTGCCCGATACCGATCATCCACTGCGAGCAATGTGGGGAGGTGCCGGTGCCCGATGATCAACTACCTGTTGAGTTGCCATACTTGACGGGCACCGATCTCGTCCCCAAGGGAACCTCGCCGCTGGCAGCGGCGACCGAGTGGGTCAATGTCGAATGCCCAGAGTGTGGGGGACCGGCCAAGCGTGACTCCGACACCATGGATACCTTCGTCGATTCGTCGTGGTACTTCTTCCGGTATTGCTCGCCTGATTACGAAGATGGGCCGTTCAAGCCGGAAGACGTGCGCCGCTGGATGCCTGTCACCCAATATGTCGGCGGTGTGGAGCATGCCATCCTGCACCTGCTGTATATGCGGTTCTTCACCAAGGTGCTGCACGACATGGGCATGGTCGACTTCGAAGAGCCGATGCGGCGCCTGTTGAATCAGGGCCAGGTGATCAACCAGGGCAAGGCCATGAGCAAGTCGCTGGGTAATGGCGTGGATCTGGGCGTACAGATCGATGCATTCGGCGTTGACGCAGTGCGACTGACGGTGGTCTTCGCCGGACCGCCAGAGGAGGACATCGACTGGGCCGACGTGTCGCCTTCGGGGTCGCTGAAGTTCCTGCAACGCGCGTATCGGCTGGCCGACCAGGTGACCAGCGAGCCGGGTGTTTCGCCGGACGAAGGTGACCTGGCGCTACGCCGCGAAACTCATCGGTTACTGGCCGACATCGACCAATCCATTGCCCGGCAGCGGTTCAATGTAGCCGTCGCGCGGATCATGGAGCTGGTGAATGCCACGCGAAAGGCGATGGACGGTGCTCCGGGTGCTGCCGACCCGGCCGTCCGCGAGGCCGCGGAGGCTATCACCATCGCGCTGAGCCTGGTCGCGCCCTACGTTGCTGAGGAGATGTGGGAACTGCTGGGTCATCGCCCATCGGTGGCGAGCGCGACCTGGCCAACCGTTGACTCCAGCTTGCTAGTGACCCAGGCGGTGACCTGTGTGGTGCAGGTCCAGGGCAAGGTACGGGGCCGGCTGGAGGTACCGCCAGGAATCACGGAGGACGAGCTGCGGTCCCGAGCCCTAGCTGAGGAGTCGGTGGTACGTGCGCTGGCCGGCCGAGAAGTTGCCAAGGTGATCATCCGAGCACCCAAACTGGTGAGCATCGTGGCGCGATAACCGCCCTAACTCCCTGACGGGAACATGGATGCGTTCAGGCCGTCAGGCAGCTAGCTGTGCACAGCTCGGCTAGCTCGCACCTGCCAAGGTGGCAAACAGACCCAGGTGATCGGTGCCGGAGATCGCGAAGCTGGTGACCGAAGTCGCCGTCAGCTCTTTGCTGATCATCACGTGATCGATGGGTAGTAGCGGTGGCAACGCCCCATCGGCGGGATAGGTAGGAAGCCAGCCGGCTCCCGCCACATCGGTCGCGCTCTTCAGACCGAGGCGTCGCAAAGCCTGCATCGGGCCATGATCATCAACAGCGTTGAAGTCTCCGGCCACGACCAACGGCTGATCAAGATTGTCCATCACGATCTCGCGTAACATCTGATGTTCGGCATTCCAGCGATCACCACCGCAGTAAGGGTTGCAAGGGTGCACCGCGATCAGCCGCATGCTGCCAACGTCGGGCACAGCTACCGTCATCACCCATTGCTGGAAAGCAGATCCGCTGATCAGCGTCGAATGGCTCAGCGGAAAGCGTGCATAGACGGCCGTGTTGAAGAAGCCATCCTTTGGATCTCCTACCGAGTACGGAAAACGCTCATCCCACCCGAATGGCTTCAAGGCTGCCAGAGCGGTAGGAGTGGCCTCCACCAAGATCACGATATCGGCCCGTGCGGCGCGCTCAGCGACCTCCTCGGGATCCGCTCCACCGTGCAACATGTTCAGGCTCATCAGTTGAAAATCTGCCGTCTGTGCCCCGCGATGATCACGAATGAACAGTGGTGCCAGCCAGGCTAGATGAAGGGTCGTCAACGTTGCGACCGCTACGGTAATTACTGCCAGGACCAGCGGACCTCTGGCTCGCACCAGCGCCACCAGCAAGCAGCAGAGTGCCAGCAGATAGCCGAGCAGCCCGTAGGAAATGAACGCCGCCAGCTGCGCAGCTGGATCGCCACTCGGCGGCAGCACCCGCATGATCGTGGCAATCATTGCCGGCAGCAACGCGAACGCGGCGATGGTCAGCAGTACGCCTTGAAACCGAGGGCGCCGCGCCGATTGGGTATCCCATGTGGTGGTGGGCCCAGGCTGCCGGAACTTTCGGTAAAGCATGTTGCTAGTCATTACCCGGCAAGAATGCCTGGCCGCGGCAAGCTGGTCGCAGCAACGCCCCCGCACGCCCGATCGCTAGCGACTTCTTCGCGGTGCATTCGGATTCCTGCGCATCATCTGCAGGGATTGCGGATGCGGCGGGTACTCCGAGCTCCGCCGCTTACCTGTCTCTGTCCAGCCGAGAGCTCGATAGAAGGCGCGAGCGGCATGATTGTCGGCCAGCACCCAGCAGTATGCGTCGCGCGCGCCTCCGGCGTAGATCTCCATGCATGCGAACTCCAGTAGTGCCGAGCCGTACCCGCGCCGTGTCTGCTGCGGGACGACGCCGAGATGGTGGACGGTATCCACGTCGAATGCCACATAGCCCACTGGGCCATCGGACAGCTCAAAAAGATAGGCGTGCATGAGTCGATTGCGCAGCAGGTGCCGCCAACGCCGGGTGATGTCGGCAGCGGGATAGGGATACTGCTCGGGCGGAAAGATGTGCGCCAGGGCGTCCTCGCTCGCCGCGCGTTCCAAGCGCGTAAGCAAGAGGCTCTCATCGGGCCGCGCCCGGCGGATCCGTAGGCCGCTGTCCTCCATCTCGTAGGGCGGGTCGTACAGCTCCACGACGTCGAGGAGTTGGTTGGCAATGCGGTCAGCTCGGGTGGTCCGACCGCGACGCATGGCGAAGTTGGACTTTTGCACGCACCAGGCTTCCGCGGCCTCATCCTGCGAACCGATGAGCAGCCCGTTTTCACCCGGGGCAATCACGGTGATGTCATTCCACTCGAAGGTGTGCCGTCGGAAAGGGTTGATGACCTCGACGTTCTGATCAGTAACTCGCAATCGCGGATGGAAGCCGAACCGCCAGGCATATAGCAGTGCCAACACTGTCAGCAAGATCAGGATCGCCGGCAGCCAGAGCGCGCTACCGTTCCGATAGATCATGTACGCCAGGACGGGAACGATGATCGCAGCCGTCAAGGCGAAGGCTGAGACCAACACCATGGTTACTGGGCCAGCGCGCCACACGCGTTCGGCGTGATCACTCATTCGGTCTTTACTATCCTCCCGACACTGAGCGGGGTGATCCCCGAAGTCTGCAACCGGTGAGTCGGCAACGTCTTACGCTGAGCAGATGGCTGGCATCGCAGTGGTGACAGACTCTACGTCTTCCCTGGATCCAGCTGCGGCTGCCCGCGCAGACATCTCGATCATTCCATTGCAGGTCGTCATCGACGACATCAGCCGTCCAGAATCAGAAGTGCTGCCGCGAGAAGTGGCTCGTGCGTTACGTGGTGGTCGGCAGGTGACAACGTCACGGCCGACTCCTGAGGTGATGGGGAACACCTACGCAAAGCTGGCCGGGGCGGGCTATGACGCCATCGTGTCGGTCCATCTCAGCAGCAAAATCTCCGGAACTTGCAATGCGGCGCTGGCGGCCGCTACCTCCATCGACATTCCGATCGTCGTAGTGGACAGCAGGACTTTGGCGATGGCGGTGGGTTTTGCCGTGCTGACTGGTGCCGAGGCGGCGCGTTCCGGGGCGGCGTCCTCAGAAGTGGAAGCGAGCGTACGCCGCCGGGCTGCGGCCGCGTCAACTTACTTCTATGTCGACAGTTTGGAATATCTAAGACGCGGTGGCCGGATCGGAACTGCGGCGGCAATGGTGGGTTCGGCGCTGGCGGTGAAACCGTTGCTGACTGTCGCCGACGGAGAGATCCGAGCCTGCGAGCGAGTCCGGACCGAATCCAAGGCACTCGCTCGGTTAGAGGAATTAAGCCTGCAAGCGATGACCCGCGCCGCGCATCCCAATGGCGCCGTCGATATTGCGGTGCATCACCTCGATAATCCAGAGGGCGCACGACGGTTGGTCAAGCGGCTGAGCGGCCGAGTAGCCGGCGGCGAGGTCGTGATTACCGAGGTGAGTGCCGTGTTGGGGGTCCACGTGGGTCCCGGCACTCTAGGAATCGTCGTGTCGCCGCGAGTCTGATGGCGGCCTAGCCGCAGCTGTCGCCATCCCCAGCCCCAGAGCCTGTCTAAAGCGCTATCCACAGATTTTCGAGTGAACGTACGACGTCCGGTTGCGTCCTTAGCTTCCCAGCATGGGATATCGGCAGAAGGCGGACGTGGAACTAGCTCGGCTGATCAGCGATCGGCTAGCGCTGGTGTTGGCAGAGCAGCCGCCGCGCCGTGCGCGTGGCCCTGGATTGGTGACCTTCGAGGAGCCTGCACAGCTCCTTCGTGAAGTGTCGACAACTGATGGCGCCCTGGAACCAGCAGCGCAGCACACTGGCGACATCGTGGGGGAGCTGCCGCCGCCGCGGTTCGGCCGATTGCACGCCGGCGTGATCGGTGTGTTGCTGGTGCTGGGCCTGATCACAGCAGGATGGCTGTTGCTTCGGGCCCGACCGGTTGCCGTCGCCAGTCCTGGCGAGGTGGTGACGATTGCCACGCCCGTTCCCACTGCCGCCTCGACGACACCATCGCTGGCCAAGAGCGCTTCCAAGATTGTTGTCCATGTCCTTGGCGGAGTACGGCATCCAGGTCTGGTCAGGTTGCCGGAGAGCTCACGAGTCCAGGATGCGATCGACGCGGCTGGCGGGCTAACGCATCAAGCCGATCCAGATGAACTCAACCTTGCTCAACGTTTGAGTGACGGCCAACAGGTGCTGATCGGTACGGCGCGTCACCCGGCAGGGGAGGTGCGAGAACAGCCCGGCTCCGCTAGTGGCGCTGGTGGTGGCACTGGACCCGCCGCGAAGGGTGCGCTCGATCTGAATCGTGCAACTCAATCCCAACTGGAGGAGCTGCCCGAGATCGGACCGGTCACTGCCCAGGCAATTCTCGCCTGGCGGCAAAAGCATGGGCGGTTCACGCGGATTGAGGAGTTACAGGAGGTGGACGGCATTGGACCGAAGACCTACGCCCAGTTAGCGCCCCACGTGCGGGTGTGAGCACGCGGTTGCGCCGGCTGGTGCCCGCTGTGCGCATCGCAGTCCGCGGGCTTCTCGATCGTCAGTGGCGTGCAAGGCAGTCTGTCGAGGCGCGGGCAGCCGTCCGCACCATCGCTGTCTACCCGCCGGATCTGCGGATGGTTCCGGCGGGCGCCGCCGCTTGGGCAGCAGCATGGGTCGGAACGTCCGAGACCGTTGCAGGCCTCGCAGCAGCCGCTATCGGCGTGGTGGTTGGTGTGACAGTTGCCGTGCTGCGACGCTCGGCCCTGATGGCGTCGATAGCAGTCGTCATCGCCGTCATCGCTGGCGTTGGCCTCATCGATGTCCATCGGCTACGTCATGGACCTGTCGCGCTGTTAGCGGGCCGTGACGCGGCAGTATCTGCCGAGATCGAGACTCGCTCGGATCCGCATTTGGTGGCCACGGACGGGACAGCACGTAGGGCCCCTGTCATGAAGGCGGCTGTCGTGAAGGCGGCGACTGTACAGCTTGACGGCCGAGGAGGCTTGTGGCGCGTCCGCGTTCCGGTACTACTTATCGTGAGCGGCCCGCAACTCGAAAACTGGCTTCAGATGCCGGTGGGCAGTCGAGTACGGATTGATGGACGACTGCAATCACCGAATCCAGCGTCGGACGTAGCAGCGGTGCTGCGCGTACACGGCGCACCCGTCGTTGTTCGGCCGCCGTCCGCCGGGCTCCGGCTGGTCGAACAGGTACGCGCTGGCC
>JBKPEY010000320.1:0-2408 GCA_046744405.1 Actinomycetota bacterium | reverse complement strand
ATGAGGGCAAGTCGCTGCTCGTGCTGTGTCCGGGGGACCAGCTCGCCGAGGCGCATCCTCACGCGACCGAGCGCACCAGCGTACGAGGCGAGCCTCGCTGATTTCACCGTCTCGGGCGCAGCTCAAATTTCCGACCAATGCTGACTTTTCGAGCCCCAGGTCGGCTTCACGAACAGCCAAAAACCCGACACCTGCTGGCTTTCGCATGGAGCTTCGGTATTGAGGAGGCGTGAACTGAGAACCCGTCGCCGTCGTTCTCATCGGTGGAAGATGAGGGCAGGGCAAATACGTGGCGACGGCAGTAAGCCTGCAAACAGCGGGCCGAAAATCTTCAGGAGGCTCGGTGGGCGCCGGACAGCGTGAGGCCGCGCTGCAAGAGCTGCACGACCGACACGCCGCCGAACTGTGGCGTTTTGCCATGCGGTTGACCCATGACCGGCAGCTCTCAGAGGACGTCGTACAGGAGGTGCTGCTCAAGGCGTGGAAGGATCCGAGCCTTGGCCAGCGCGATGAGGCGGCCGCTCGGGCCTGGCTCTTTACCGCCTCACGAAACCTCATTATCGACAAGTGGCGCAGCGCATCGTCACGGCACGAGCAGCGGATCGAGGAGCCGCCAGAGGAAAGTGTCGGCGATGCGACGAGCGTGGTCCTCGACCGCTGGCTGATCGCCGAGGCGTTGACCAGCTTGTCGGTGGAGCACCGATCGGTGATCAGCGCCGCCTACTACGAGGGCAGGTCAGTCGCTGACATCTCGGCTCGGCTTCGAATCCCAGAAGGCACCGTCAAGTCTCGGCTGCACTACGGACTCAGAACGCTCAGATTGGCCCTACAGGAGAAAGGAGTGACTCGGCCGTGAATACCATCCCTGACAAGTTCGCGCAGTGGGATGCCGCTTACGTGCTGGGCGCGCTGTCTCCTGCCGAACGACGAGAATTCGAAGAGCATCTCGCGAGCTGTCCGCAATGCCAGACGGCAGTGTCAGAGCTTGCCGCCATCCCAGGTTTGCTAGCCCAGGTCTCGCCTGCAGACGCAGCAATGTTGCCTATGACGGTCGACAATCAGGTTGGTCAATCCGGCGAAACAGCCGAAATGAGCGACACCGAAGCCGAGTTGATCGAACCGGGACCCCCGCCTTCGTTACTGCCTAAGATGATCAAGAAGGCGCGCAGCCGGCGGCGGCGGATGGTGGCCGCGGTGGCGGGGATTGCGGCGGCGGTGATCCTCGTGATCGGCAGCGTGGCTGTCGCTATTGGGCTGCTCCCGCTGCGTCCGGAGAGCCCCGAGCGCGTCGCTTTCTCACCAGTGGTTCCCTCCGGAATCACTGCTGTCGCGGATGTCATTCCTGACAATGACGGCACCCAGATCAAGGTTGAGTGCGTGTACGCCGAGGTCAATGATCCTCGGCCGGGCGGCGGCCATGAGATCTATTCGATCTTCGTCGTTGACCAATCAGGCAATGCCTCTGAGATCAAGGAATGGCCCGCGACGCCGAACAAGCAGATGCGGCCATCTGGAACTACTCCGCTCAAGCCATCACAGATTGCTGATCTTGAGATTCGCGAGTCGGAGACCAACGAGGTCCTGCTCCGCGCCGCCCTCAACTAAGACCTTGGCGCCGTGCCGAGACGCTCTAGTCGCGGGAGATCACGCCGTTGAGCAATATGTCAGTGACAGAACGACCGGCGTGGAGTTGGTACGTGCCTGGTTCGGTCATCCAGGCGTGAGCGGAGCTGTCCCAATGCCGGAAGTTGTGATCACCTACGGTGATCACAACGTTCACTGTTTCCCCGGCCGCCGCTTCTACGGCGGCACAGCCCACTAGCCAGCGCGGAGGTCGTTCCACGGCGCTGTCAGGACGGCTGGCATACAGCTGCACCACTTCGCGGCCAGGTCTGGACCCGGAGTTGCGAACGGTGACGCCGATACTGTCGCCGTCCACAGTGATGTCCTCGTATGCCCAGGTTGTGTAGCCCAGTCCATGACCGAATGGGAACGCCGGCGTACGCTCCGTGGCCAGATACCAGCGGTACCCGATCAGCAGACCCTCGTCGTACGGCAACTCACCACTGACTGGCGTGACGGACGGCAGTCCCTCCTCTGAGGCCGGCCAGGTAACTGGCAGCCGCCCGCCTGGCTCGACGACCCCCGTCAGCACGTCGGCCAGCGCATTGCCGAACTCCTGGCCGGGGAACCAGGAGACCAGCACCGTAGCCACCTCCTCGATCCACGGCAGCACGACCGGTGCGCCCGAGTTGATCACAACCACAGTCTGCGGATTGGCGGCTGCCACGGCGCGAACCAGTTCATCTTGCCTGCCCGGCAGCGCCAGACTGGTCCGGTCGAATCCCTCGCTCTCCACCTCCTCGTTGGTACCGACCACCACCACGGCTACATCGGACTCGGCCGCC
>JBKPEY010000078.1:0-3669 GCA_046744405.1 Actinomycetota bacterium | reverse complement strand
CTCGCGGCTTGGAAATGTACCTTCCGCTGTGGATCCGGATCTTTGGTCAGCTTGGTCGCCCACAGTTCAACATCAAACTCATCAGGTGATCACGCCGAGGATCAAGACCCGCGTAGCGGTGGATCAGGACCGCGTAGCGGTCGTCTCCTCCGAGACCGGCTCCTCACCGCTCCCCCACTGCGCCGATTGCTCATCCATCGGGGGCTTGGTGTTGCGGATGAAGCAGGCCACCACGATGGTCCCGATGCTGAGCACCGCCGCAACCAGGAACGCGGTCGAAATCCCCCTGTTCAGAGCGGCAGTCGGTGGCAGACCGGCGGCCTCCAATGTGGCAGTCCGACCAGCCATGATCGCCACCAGCAGTGCTGTTCCAGCTGCGCCGGCCACCTGCTGCAGGGTGCCCAAGATTGCGCTGCCGTGTGAATACAAGTACGGCGGCAACGGATTCAACCCAGCGGTAAATGCCGGGGTGAACAGGCAGGCAAGCCCGAGCATCAAAAGCATGTGGAGGCCGATGAGCATCCAGATCGGCGTTGTGGGACCGGCAGCGCTGAACCGCCACATGGTGAAGGTCAGCAGAACGGCGCCCGGGACGGTCAACAGTCGCGGGCCGTACCGGTCAATAATCCGGCCGACGGTTGGTCCGGCTAGGCCCATCAACAGCCCACCCGGCAGCAGCATGAGACCGGTCGCCAGCGCTCCGATGCCTCGGACGGTCTGCAGATACATCGGCAGTAAGATCACCATGCCGAACAGCGCCAGCATCGCTAGGCACAGCAGGGCAAGACTCAGGGTGAACATCGGGTAGCTGAATGCCCGTAGGTCGAGCAGCGGGCTATCACCATGCTTGGTCAGTCGCAGCTGCCGCCATCCGAAGATCACCAGGCAGAGCACACCGAACGCAATGAATCCAAGCGCCACATCCGGCCCCGAAGCACCGCGCCCCAGCTGACTGAGGCCGTATACCAGACCGCCAAACGCCGGTATTGAGAGCAGCACCGAACCGATATCGAGCCTCTGGCGCCCCGGCTGTCCGATGTTCACCAGCCGGCGGGAACCGTACACCAGTGTCGCCAGCGCGATCGGCAACACCAAGACAAACATGAACCGCCAAGACAGGAACTGCAGCACTAGGCCAGACAGCGTCGGACCAATGGCCGGCGCGACCGAGATCGCAATGCTCAGGTTTCCCATCACCACGCCGCGGCGCTCGGCAGGCACGAGTGTGAGGACGGTCGTCATGAGGAGCGGAATCATCACTGCCGTGCCGGATGCCTGAACGATGCGAGCAGGCAAAAGCATCCAGAACCCAGGCGAGATCGCGGCAAGCAACGTCCCGGCTGAGAACAAACCCATCGCTAGCAAAAAGACAGTTCGGGTTGAGATCCGCTGCAGCAGGAAACCAGTGGTCGGTATAACCACCGCCATGGTCAGCATGAAAGCGGTCGTCAGCCACTGCACCGTGCGCGCCGAAATATCAAGATCGACCATCAACCGCGGCAGCGCCACGCTCATGATCGTCTCGTTGAGAATCACGACGAATGCCGCGACCAGCAAGATCCCAATCACCTGGCGATCGCGAGCTGGCAGGCGCGGATTCACCGCGACTGGTTCCTGGCCAGTTGTGGCCGACATGAGCTTCATCCTCACGTTGTTCGTTCAGGACGTGGTTTGTTCAGGCGTACAGGTCGTCAGACTCGCGATTGCGCCCAAACTCATCGTTATCCGCGCGATGCGACCAGACCCAATCAGACCCGACAACGCTATGGCCCACCACTGACATTCCGCCAACCCATTTCTTCTGTTCGCCCAGAGCAGACCGGAACAGAGCGGACCGGCACTACTGTCGGCGCATGGCGGAGAAGAACAAGCAGCCGAAGATCTCCAACGAGGTGTACGAAGCCGAAATCTTTCGGCTGCAGACCGAGCTTGTGAAGCTTCAAGAGTGGACTCGCCAAACTGCTGCTCGGATTTTGGTGATTTTCGAGGGCCGAGATGCAGCAGGCAAAGGCGGCGCGATCAAGCGAATCACCGAATATCTGAGTCCCAGAGTCGCGCGGATCGTCGCGTTGCCGACCCCTACCGAGCGGGAACGTGGTCAGTGGTACTACCAGCGCTACATCGCACACCTCCCGAGCAAGGGCGAGATGGTGCTCTTCGACCGCTCCTGGTACAACCGGGCCGGTGTGGAAAAGGTGATGGGCTTCTGCACGCCCGAGGAGTATGACCGCTTCCTGGAGCAGACCCCGATCTTGGAGAAGATGCTCATCGACGACGGCATTCTGGTCCGCAAATACTGGTTTTCAGTCTCCGATAATGAGCAACTGCACCGCTTTCGATCTCGCCATCGTGATCCGGTACGGCGTTGGAAGCTCAGCCCGATGGATCTGGAGTCAATCAACCGCTGGGAGGACTATTCGCGTGCCAAGGACGAGATGATGGCGCACACCGATACAGCGGTCAGCCCGTGGTTTGTCGTCGAGTCCGACATCAAGAAGCACGCACGGCTCAATATGATTGCGCACCTGTTGTCGAGCATTCCTTATACGGAAGTGCCGTCTCCTGACGTGAAGCTACCAAAGCGGCTCACCGCCACCTCGGACTATCAGAGGCCTCCGCGGGAGCAGTTCACTTACGTCCCGGACTACGCATCGAAGTTCCTGGACAATCCGGACCCCACGAGCTGAGGACTTCGGGCCTAACTCAGGGACCACGGGAGCGGAGCCGCTCGCGCAGCACAGACGCCAGCTGCCGCTGGCCGCGTACGGTTTGCGTCGTCAACCGGACCAGCGGAATCCGCCCACCTGCAGCAAGTGAGAGATCCTGCGGTAGCAAGATCACACTGCGGGTGCCTACCCGGTCGCCGAGCGCTCGTAGCTGGGCACTGATCCGGTGCCGGCCAAACACTCCAACTGCCGCGACCAGCACGCGGCGCAGCTGGTAAGCACCATGGCGGGAAACGATCTCATCCAACACTCGGTCGGCCGCGGCACAGCCGCCCGGCGTCGCCGGCGTCACTAGGACCAGTACGGTTTGCGGATCGGCAAGCCGTTCCACCGCCGCGGCAGCATGGGCTCCACAGTCGTGTAAGCCAAGGCTCGGATTCACCAGCCGTACTTCGTCGCCCTCGGGCAGCCGCAGACCAAGTTCGCCGGCCGCATGATCATAGAGTTGCGGCGCCCCGAGTACATCCTGGCTGAGTGAGGCAAAGATCAGCGCTACGACGGTCGTCGTGCCGACGCCACCTGCCGTACCCGCCACTTGGACAACCGTGGTACGCCGCGCCGTCGAGGTCATGGGGATCATGTTCCGTCCTCGACACGGAGTTGACCGTCGAGAATGCGGGCGATGCCGGCTGCCACCCGGACACCGGCATCTCCATCAGATCCCCATGGCGCGACCGCCTCCGTCCACCAGATCTCACCATCACCAAGATCAAATCCAGCGGTCAGAGCACGCGCATCAAGATCATCCTGCAAGAGCCGGGAATTTTCGATGGTCAGCACGGCCACCTCCGAATGATCAACAAGCTGCAATGCCGCACCTGCATAGAGCGCCCGCACCCCTAGCTGATCATCAACAACCGCTGCCGCAGCCACCAGTGACTCGATGCTCACCGGAGTCGGCGTCACCAGGTACAGCTCACGCGGCATTCTGCACCGCCTCGAA
>JBKPEY010000490.1:0-2013 GCA_046744405.1 Actinomycetota bacterium | reverse complement strand
GGCATTCATCAAATCGACCTGCTGCTGCACTTGATGGGTCCCTGGGAGACCCTCGATGCTCGCGCGGCGCGGATCGCTCATCCTGTTGAATTCGAGGACGTGTCGCTCGCAATCGTGACCTTCAGCAGTGGCGCCGTGGGCACGGTGGTGACCAGCCTGCTCTCGCCGCGTGAGCTCAGTCGGATTCGCCTGGATACCGCCGGCGGAACGCTCGAGGTCAATCACGTCTACGGCTACAGCGACGCCGACTGGTCGTGGACGCCCACGCCGGACTCCACGACGGCTGCGAATCTTGGCCGTGATCCAGGATTGCGAAACGCGGACACCGCGGAAAGTGGAGCACCCGCAGACCGCGACATCTGGGCTGCATCCGCCGGACAGGATCTGCCGAGCAACCACGCAGCACAAATCGACCAGTTGGTCGATGACCTGCTCGCCGGCCGCGGCCACGACACCACATTGGCCAGCACGCGTCCAACGATGGAATTCGTCACCGCGCTCTATGCATCATCCATGGAGCGCGAAACCGTTCGCCGACGGGATTTAACTCCCAGCCACCGCTTCTACTCCAGTCTCAACGGTGGGCTGCCTGCCGAAACGATCACCGCTCGACTGAGTGCGGGCCGGCTATGAGTTCCCGACGCTCCCTGTCGACGAGCCTGATCCGCCCGTTCTGCTACTCCGGCTCACCACCCTGAGAAAGGCATGCACCATGACGTCCCTCCGATTTCGACCGCAAAGACGCGGATCGCCGGCCAGCGCGTACGAGTCGTCGCTCACCAGCACGGCGGCTAGCACAGACCGCGCCGTGTTCTCTGGTCACCCTCGCTTGCTCGCAGCTCTGCTCCTCCTGATTTGCCTCTTCGTCCCAGTCGCGTGCGCTCCCGGCAGTCAGAGTAAGAATCAGTCGCAAGGGGAAGGGCCGATCACGCTGCGAGTGTCCACCTGGGGCAACGCGTCACGGCTCCAACTGACTCAGCAGGCGGCGGATGCCTTCACCGCGGCGAACCCCGACATCAAGGTCTCCATCGAAAACAACGACTGGTCGGCCTATTGGGACAAGCTCGCAACGGCGACGGCGGGCAACAACTCACCTGACGTGATCCAGATGGACGAGTCCTACATCGCCGCGTATGGCTCTCGAGACGCTCTGCTTGACTTGAGCAAGATGAACAACAATCTCGACCTGTCGGCGATGGATGCGAAGGTACTCGATACAGGCAAGGTCGGCGGGATCCTGGTCGGCGCCCCCATCGGCGTCGCGAACTTCTCGGTCGCAGTCAATCCCGAGGTGTTGAAGAAGGCCGGAGTGTCCATGCCGGACGACAAGACCTGGACCTGGGACCAGTTCGCGCAAGTCGCGGCGCAGGTCTCAGAGAAGCTCGGGTCGCAGGGCGTGTACGGTCTGGACGGATTCGGCACTGGCGCCGCGGAACTGGGTGCCTGGGCTCGGCAAAAAGGTGAGGAGATCTGGCCCACCAACGGTCCTGGAGTAAGTCAAGCGACGGTCACCAGCTTCTTCGAATACGCCAACAAGCTGGTCGCTATGAAAGCCACGCCCCCGGCCGGACGCCAAGTGGAGAATACAACTGCTGTTCTGGACCAATCGGCGTTCGCAACCAACAAGGCCGCTTTCCACCTGCTGTTCCACACTCAGATCTCAGCCTTTGGCGCGGCGAGCGGCACGGAGATCAAGTTGCTTCGGCTGCCGACACAGGCCAAGGGCCAATCGCCGAAAATGGTCAACAAGGCATCCATGTACTGGTCGGTGTCCGCGCGTTCAAAGAACGCTGACGCCAGCGCCAAACTGATCGACTTCTTCCTCACCGATCCGGCCGCCACCAAGATTCTCACCACCGAGCGGGGCATCCCGGCGATCCCGGCGGTGCAAGAAGAGGTCGCTCCGTTGCTGGATCCACAGGCCAAGGTCGCGCTTCAGTTCTCCCAGTCGATCGCGCCAGAGCTCGTGCCGCCGCCCCAAGTGACCCCAGCCAACGCTTCCGGCTTCAGTGC
>JBKPEY010000539.1:0-3021 GCA_046744405.1 Actinomycetota bacterium | reverse complement strand
GACGGCTCGCAGCCGGTGCATTCTGAGAATGAACCCTTTTCGCCGCTGGGCGTCTATGGTCAAACCAAGGCCGCCGGTGACAGCCTGATCGCGACGTTGCCCGCGCACTATGTGCTGAGGACCAGCTGGGTGATCGGCGAGGGTCACAACTTCGTCCGTACGATGGTCGCCCTCGCCGACCGCGGCATCGAGCCCGAGGTCGTGGATGATCAACTCGGCCGACCCACGTTCACAGCTGAGCTCAGCCGAGCGATCATCTTCTTGGTCGAGGTCGCAGCGCCGTATGGCACCTACAACCTCAGCAACGACGGTGAGCCCATGACCTGGGCAGACATTGCACGGGTGGTATTCACCGCCCGCGGTCGGGACGCAGCCTCAGTGAAGAGCGTGACGACCGCTGAGTACGAGGTCGGCAAGGTATTCGCTCCGCGACCTCAGAACAGCGTGCTCAGCCTGGACAAGATCATCAGCCTCGGGTTCCAACCGGCGGATGCGATGAGTGAGCTGCAGCAGTATCTATCGACTCTGAACTAGCATCCGCAGCGGGCCGGACGCTTCCGTGCGGCCCACGAACGAACAGCCCGCTCAAGGCCAGCAGTAACCCGGCAATCGCGACGCCGATAAAGCCAGCTTGTGCGTCCCAGCTATCGATCACATGACCAACGGCAGCCGCGCCGATTGCCACGCCCCCAGCCAAACCGGTTGAACTCCAGGCGAGTGCCTCAGTCAGTCGACTCTGGTCCACCGCCGATTGGGTGACTCCAACAGATGCGATCAGAGTCGGGGCGATAGCCAGACCACTAAGGATCAGCACCGTTGCAACGCCGACCGGATGAGTGACGAAGGGAAGCGGCAGCAGCGACAGCGCGAGCAGGATGCCACCTACCTGAAAGCGCCGTGCCGGCGAAGCGTGCCAGTTGATCGCTCCGGTCACCGCGCCGGCGACCAGTGATCCAAAAGACCATGCGATCAAGATCAGCCCGGCGTACTTGAGCACACCGGCTTCTGTCGCGAACGCGACGATGTTGACCTCCATGCCGCCGAAGATCATGCCGAGGGCAGTGCAGGCAATCGCCACCGGTAGCAAGATGCGCCATGGCATCCGACTTCGTCCCTCACGGTCAGCTGAGGTGGATCGAATCGGCGGCTGAGTACCGCGCTGTCCTGCCAAGGCCACCGCACCGACAAGCCCGATAACAGCGCTTACGCCAACTCCGAGTGCCGGATGCAGAGCGGTGGCCAGGAAGGTGACCAGGACTGGTCCGATGATGAACACCACCTCGTCCAACATCGCCTCGATCGCGAATGCTGTATGCAGCAAGGGCGAGCCGTTTAGTCGGACTGTCCATCGTGCGCGAACCGACGATCCCGCCAGGCTGAAACCAATTCCGATGCCCACAGCAGCCGCGAAACTCACAGCGAGCGGCCAGCCAAGCTCGATTGACGAAACCAGGAGGGTGACGCTGACGACGTTGATCAGAACGGTCAGGAGTAACACGCGAGCCTGGCCAATGCGGTCTGTCGCGCGACCCCACAGCGGTGCTACGACTGCCCCAGTCACGGTGGCAGCCGCAGTAAGAGATCCCGCAAGCCCGAAGGAGCCCGTAGTCAGCGACACCAGCAAGACAATTCCGATGCCTGTCATCGATAGTGGCAGCCGCGCCACGAAACCGGCCAGGCTGAAGGCCACTGCGCGTCGATCCGAGAGCAGCTGCCGGTAAACGCTAAGCCCCGCAGCCACGAATCTCCTCCTCGTACGCAAAGATCACCTCTGTGGGTGATCACTCGGCAATCTCTTATGACACGTCGGCCAGCCGGCTAGGCCACGCGCTCGCGCCATATCAAGCAGTGTTGCTGGTGTCCTTCGGCGGACCCGAGGGTCCGGAGGACGTCATGCCGTTCTTGGAGAACGTCACCCGTGGTCGCGGCATTCCCACCGAACGGCTGGCCGAGGTCGGCCAGCACTATCTGCTCTTTGGCGGCAGGAGTCCCATCAACGACCAGTGTCGCAGGCTGTTGGCGGCTCTGGCGAATGAATTGCGGCGCCGTGACATCGAGCTGCCGCTGTACTGGGGAAACCGAAATTGGAAGCCATATCTCAGTGATGAACTGCCCGCGATTGGGCGCGATGGGCATAGCCGGGTGCTCGCCGTCGTGACAAGTGCCTATCCCTCCTACTCGTCATGCCGGCAGTATCGGGAGAACCTCTTTGACGCCGCCAACGGCACGCAAATTCAGATAGACCGGATTCGGCACTATGCCAACACCCCGGGCTTCGTCGAGGCCTCGGTGTATGCAACTTTGAACGCACTTCAGACATTAGAAGAGAAGACCGACGAGGCGCGCCTGGTCTTTGTCACTCATTCGATCCCGACCGCTATGGCTGAGAACTCGGGACCGCCACCTCGGAGCCGCACTGGCGCGTACGTCGACTGGCATGCAGCCGTTGCAGCCGAGGTAACCGCGCGCGTCGGCCAACAGCTGGGCCGTTGGTACCCAAGTGACCTCGTTTACTGTTCGCGGTCCGGCCCGGCCAACCAGCCGTGGCTTGAGCCAGACATCAACGATCATCTGCGCGAGCTTGCCGGACGCGGCGTCCCGGCGGTTGTTGTGGTCCCGATTGGCTTCGTTTCCGACCACATAGAGGTCCTGTTCGATCTGGATACCGAGGCCGTCAAAACAGCTGAACAGTGCGGCATGGCCTTCGCCCGGGCAGCAACCGCCGGCGATCACCCGGCATATGTGAGCGGACTGGTTGATCTGATGCTGGAACGCGCGGCAGCGGCGCGCGGGGAGGAGCCGGATAAGCCGGTGGCGGGATCCGCAATCGTCGGCTGGTATGAGTGCCGGATTGACTGCTGTCCGAACCTCCGGGAACCTGGTCGTCCAGCCCTCTGCCAGACGGCCAGCTAAGCCGGTTCTGGGCTCGCGTTTACAGGGCGCCTGGCAGTCACCGACGGGCCGCAAAACGACGGTCAAAATCCGCTCCAAAGCGGGAATTTTAGACACGCCCCTGCGTTA
>JBKPEY010000413.1:0-7315 GCA_046744405.1 Actinomycetota bacterium | reverse complement strand
ACGCGTGGGATACGAGCGGGGCTTGAGATCACGCAAGGGCGAGCGGTGACCGGAGAGTGCGGCTATGCGCCTGCTCAATGCGGCTATGCGCCTGCTCAAGGGAAAGAGAAACCCCGCCGGCTGCAAGGAATTAGAACGCAGTCCCAGGAGCTCACGCCAACTGCTTTTGTCTGTCTAATGCGTCTCGTATCGCAGCTGAGATGGCCTTGGCATATGCGCGGTAGCCGGCCGCATTCGGGTGAAAGGCTTCGGGAAGACCGGCGGAGAGGCCGTTGATGAAGGGATCATCCAAGGTGCCAATGCCGTGCCCCTCGAACCGTGCGGTCACGTCAACGTAGACGATGTTGACACCGTCGTCGGTCTGGGCATCGATGACAGCGTTCTCGATGGCGCAATTCAAGAGGGTTGTGGCGGCATTGATTTGGGTCTTGATCGCCAGGTCCGGATCCGTTGGGAGAAGCTCGAACAGGTACGGATAGCCAGTGACCACGATGAGCGCGTTGGGCGCCGCCGCATCCACCGCAGCGTTAAGGCTTTCGAGACGCGTCGCGAGCTCGCTTTCGGCTCCGCATGTAGCTGGTAAGAGAAGAAGCGCCGACTGGATGGCTGCTTGGCACTGTGTCGCGGTTCCGGCGCCAGTACAAGCTGCTAGCACCTGGAGGAGACCCAAATCATTGGCACCAACGGTCAAAGTGACCAACCGTGTATCCTCATTCAGCTCCGACGGCAGATTTTCGCGGACATAGGTGGTGGTCGCGCCGGGGCAGGTGGCATTGGCCTGCAAATCGATACGTCCTTTAAGGTCAAGCAACGCTGGATAGCCCTTATTGCTTTGCAAGCAACCGTCGGAGGAGGAGACGTAAGGGGGGGCGCCTATTCCTGCCGCGTAGGAGTCGCCCAACGCCACATACTGCAAAGTGCCAGTGGAGCCCGCGGCAGCGGTCGGCGCGCCAACCGTCGCGAATCCGGCCAGAGCGATGACCGTGGCTACCAAACCCGACAGAAGACGTCCCCGAGCAGTCATGGGCGGGAATCTATCGTGTTCGCTCAGCTGGCGCCGACGTTTTGTCTCTAGGAGGACGGAGTTTTCCAAGGTGTCTGCACAGGGCGTGGGTTGTTAGGAGGAAGCGACCTGTTATCGGTGAGCCGCCGCTACGGTACGGGCGGTGACTAAGGCGCCGCACGGCACATCTGCGGGCTGGCACACCGGCTGCCGCTGCACACTGTGCCGGGGTGCGCACGGCGAGACTCAGAGGGCGTTCGGCAGAGCCAAGGCGCAGCAGCGGCTGACGGCTGAGACGCGGCAGCAACTCCTAGATGCGATCTATGCCGGCCGACCGTTCCTTTGCTGCGAATGCCGCAGTTCATCAGAGGGTCAGGATGGCGAAGCAGCGCGATGGCGCGCTTAGCTGAGCACCGCCCACAACACCAATAGCCCGGACCCCGCGACTGTGAGGAGACCGCCCACGGATAGCAGGAACGCCTTCAGATTGTTGTTCATCGTGTGCCTTCCGCCTTATGTCGCGCCAGAGCAGTTGCGCTTTGGGCGATGATGCGGACGATCGCCGCCGCCACAGCAGGGTAGTGGGTGGCGGCGGCTGTTGTGGCGCGTAGCGGCCATTGCATTCCGATTACCGTAATAGAATACGCGTTCGATAGACTGCAAGCATGTCGACCAAGGACCAACTTCTCTACAGCGCATTGCATGGTACGGCGATGCGGTTCGCTGCCGAGCGGCGCAACCTGGCGGACGCCATCGCCGAGCTGCGCGACCTTGCCGGCGGCAGAGACGACATCATCGCTGAGGCGGCGGGTGTCACGGTGGGTTCCTGGTACGCCTGGCCATCCACCCATCCCGGTTATGAGCTGGTCGCCGCCGGCATGCTGATCATGGCCTCGGGTCATGAGGGCAAACCGCTGGACTATCAAGCACTGGAGCGCTGGACCCGGGTCGGTTACGAGCGGGGGATGAGATTCCGCAAGGCCGAGCGGTGAAGCGGTACCGCATCATGACGGGAAGATCAGCTCTTGATGAGTCGATAGGTGGCAAACAGCGCTCCGTCGTCGGCGTACAACACGTGATGGAGCTGGAACGATTCGGGCACAGGTAGGGCAGCGCCCATGGTGGAGCGCAGACCTTGCCCACCGACCACCACCGGAGCAAGAGTCAAGGCGACCTCGTCAACCACGCCGGCGGCGAGCAGATCGTTGTGCAGCCGCGGACCGCCTTCGCACAACAGCCGGGGTAGCCCGGTGCCTGCCAGTTGATCAACGATCAGACCCAGGTCGAGGATGGTGCCCTCCGCCTCCAGCACGGTAATACCCGCCGAGCGCAGCGGCTCAAGATCATCCGGGGACTTGCCGGCGGTAGTGATGATCATGACGGCACCTCCCTCGCCTTCGGCCGGTGTCGCAACCGCCGGGTCAAGATCGGCACTCGCCGAGATGATCACCAATGTCGGATATGGCGCCAATCCCTCCTGCTCCCGGATCTGGAGCTGCCACGGTTCAAGATCAACCGCCCGATAACCCTCGAAACGGACGGTGTTGGCGCCGACCAGGATTGCATCGGCCAAAGCCCGCTGCACGGCGAACACATGTTGATCACTGGGCGTATTGATGGTGCCCGATCGGCCGTCGGGTCCTTGCACAGAGCCGTCCAGCGACATGACGAAATTGCTGCGGAGCCAGCCGCGGCCCTCCGGTGCCGGGAGACGGTATAGCTCAACCAACTCCGAGTCGTCGACAGTTCGGGGCGCGCCACCGTCGGGGCCGAAGATCAGCTGCACGGCACCATGCTCTCAGCAGCGAACGGGCGTTGCAGGTCGGATAGGCAAATAGCGGAGTCCTCAATGCGGCACAATCGGGCCATGGCGAAGAAGAGCAGCGATGACGAACGGCCGCAGTTGATCAGCGATCTGCTCAGGCTGCCAGTCGGCGGGGTCGATCTGGCACAGTTTGATCCAGCCTCGACGCCCGGCTTCTCGGGAGATAAGGAAGACGCCTCGGAGATCACTGAGGCGCTAGCGCCAGAGCTTGGCGATCTTCAGGAACGCTTGTTTGCGGCTGGCCGCGTCAAGGAAACCACAGACCGGAAGATCTTGATCGTGCTGCAAGGCATGGACACTTCTGGAAAGGGCGGCACCATCCGGCATGCGATCGGCATGGTGGATCCGCAGGGTGTCAAGATCAAGGCTTTCAAAGCTCCCACCGAGGAGGAGCGTGCTCATCACTACCTGTGGCGCATCGAGCGTGAGTTACCCGTTCCGGGCTTGATCGGCATCTTCGACCGGTCCCATTACGAGGACGTGCTGGTGGTTCGAGTCCACAAGCTGGTCGACGAATCAGTGTGGAGTAAGCGCTACGACGAGATCAATGCTTGGGAAAAGGATCTTGTCGAGCAGGGCACCGTGTTGATCAAATGTTTCCTTCACATTTCCTCGGCGGAGCAGAAAGAACGTCTTATGGCACGGCTGGAGGATCCGACCAAGCACTGGAAGTACAACCCCGGCGACGTCGACGAGCGGGCAAACTGGTCCGCCTACATGAGGGCCTACCAGACTGTGCTGGAGCGATGCAACACAGAGCATGCACCGTGGTACGTGATTCAGGCAGACCGCAAGTGGTATCGAAATTGGGCTGTTGCGCAGCTGCTCACCGAGCACCTACGAGCACTGGACCTAGACTGGCCTGCCGCTGATTACGACGTCGAGCAGGAGAAGGCGCGGGTCGCTGCCAGCTGAGGAGTTACGCGCCGACGACCGACAGGTGGCGTACCGGCGCTGGCTCTACGTCAGCTGCCTCCATCTCGTGGAGATCGACGAGATCCATCGCGGCGATCACGTAACGGATCAAGGCGACCTCAGCGATCTCAGGCTCGCCACCCATGGGCGCAGAAACCGCGACTGCTCCGGCCTCCCGGGCCAGATGAGCTTGCCGGGTGTAGAGCAAGCCGGGAGCCAGGAACCAGCTGCCGACGGCAATGTGCCGCCGACCTTGGCCGCGGAGGGTACGAATCGCCTCCGCCGTCGATGGACCGGAGCCGGTTGCAAAGGCGGTCACGCACGGCAGCCGGTGATGAGTCGCCCACTGCCTGGCCCGTCGCGCGACAAGGGCGTTGCTCCGGATATCGGCGCTGCCGGCGGCAGCGAACACCAGCCCATCCAGCTCTGAGACGTGCTTGGCCCGCAGCGCGTCACGAAGGCGCCGATCGATGATCGACAGCAGCTGTGCCTCCGGCCCGATGGGTCGCGATGCGATGACGCGCAGTTCAGGGAAGCTGGCCCGCACCTGAGCAAGCAGGGCCGGTACGTCGGCATGCACATTGAAGGCGTCGGACAGCAACAAGGGCACGAAGACAACCTCATCGACCCCGCGGCTGACCAGCTTGGTGATGACCTGGATGCCGCTAGGCGTGCAGTGGTCAAGGAAGGCGACATGGATATCGAGCTCAGGTCGGATGGCCAACAGTCCCTCTCGGATCTGATGGCTGACCTGAGGCACCTGTGGGTCGTTGCTTCCGTGCCCGAGGAGGACCAATGTAGGAGCGGTCATGATGGATTTCCTTGTTGTGCTGGATGGTACAGATCAGACCGTGGGCTAGCCGCGGTCTCGACGGTAAGCGGAGTGGAGCCGGCGAGCCCAGCCCCGAGGGTCCAGCCGTCGGCTTCGTCGACGATGATGAACGCCCCGGTGACACGATGCTCACGATAGGAGTCGATCGGCAGCGGGGAAGCTAGGGCCAGTCGGACCCGGCCAATGTCGTTGAGGCCAAGTGTGGCCGCCGGCCGCCAGCAGGGCACGGTTCCGGCTTCGAAATCAAGATCGAGTACGCCCTCGATGGACTTCACGATGGCCTTCGTGATGGATGTTCCGTGCTGCAGGAGCACCCGTGCGCCGATCGTAAGATCGCGCTCGGCTAGCCAGCAGACGGCCGCGGTGAGATCGCGAATAGGTGCCGGCGGTGCGTCGGTGGCCGCGAGTATGTCGCCGCGAGAGACGTCGATGTCGCTGTGCAGCCGGATGATCACCGATTGGCCGGCGACTGCGAGATCGAGCGGACCATCAGGGGTGTCGATGGCCTCGACCACGGCATGTGAGCCGCGGGGCAGTACGACGAGTTCGTCACCAGGTCGGACCCGGCCGGATTCGATCTTGCCCGCGTAGCCGCGGTAATCGCCATTCACCTTGGGCGCGCGGGATGCCCATGGCGCGCGAACGGCGGACTGCGGGCGGACCACGTGCTGCACGGGGAAGCGAAGGTCGGATCCCACCGCGAGTCTGGTGTCGTCGATGTTCTCCAGATAGCCGAGCAGGGTCGCTCCGTCGTACCAAGGGGTGCGGTGGGACCGGGTCACCACGTTGTCGCCCTCGGTGGCCGATACCGGTATGCAGTGGGTGTCCAGTACGCCAAGGCTGCGGGCTAGCAGCGCAAAGTCAGTTGCGATAGCGGTGAAGGCGTCCTCGGAGTAATCCACCAAGTCGATCTTGTTCACTACCAGGACGACATGCGGCACCCGCAACAGCGACGCTACGGCAAGGTGCCGGCGAGTCTGTTCGACAACACCCTTGCGCGCATCGACAAGCAGCACGATGACGTCGGCCGTCGAGCAGCCGGTAACGGTGTTCCGAGTGTACTGCACATGTCCTGGGCAGTCAGCGAGGACGAACTTCCGCGCCGGGGTAGCGAAGTAGCGATACGCGACATCGATCGTGATGCCCTGCTCGCGCTCCGCACGCAGACCGTCGGTGAACAAAGCAAGATCGGCTCGATCGAGGCCTTTGCGCCTGCTCACTTGCTCAACATGATCAAGAGTGTCGGCGAGCACCGAGTTGGTGTCGAACAGCAGTCGGCCGACCAACGTCGACTTGCCGTCGTCGACCGAGCCTGCGGTGGCAAGCCGCAGCAGCGTGCGACCACCGGTCGGAACGGCAGTTGCGGGGAGGACCGAGGAACGCTGGGGCATCAGAAGTAGCCCTCCCGCTTTCGATCTTCCATCGCGGCTTCAGACAGCCGATCGTCGGCACGTGTTGCGCCGCGCTCGGTGAGCTGGCTGAGTCCCACTTCGGTGATCACATCGTGTGCGGTGCTGGCGGCGGACAGAACTGCCGCCGTACAGGACATATCACCGACCGTCCGGTAGCGGACAGAGCGCAGCTCAACCACTTCACCGGGACGCGGCGGTGTGACCTCGGTCATCGCGATCCACATCCCGTCGCGGAACGTCACGTAGCGCTCATGGGCGTAGTAGATCGTCGGCACGTTGATCTTCTCTGCCGCGATGTAGTCCCAGACATCCAGCTCGGTCCAGTTGGAGAGCGGGAACACCCGGACATGCTCACCGGGTAAGTGGCGCCCGTTGTACAGCGACCACAGCTCTGGGCGTTGGTTGCGGGGCTCCCACTGACCAAACTCGTCGCGCATGCTGAAGATGCGCTCCTTGGCACGGGCTCGCTCTTCATCGCGGCGGCCACCGCCGAAGACCGCATCATGCTTGCCGTTCGTGATCGCATCCAGCAGAGGCACGGTTTGGAGTGGATTGCGAGTGCCGTCCGGTCGCTCCCGGAGTCGGCCGTCCTCGATGTAGTCCTGGACGGCGGCGATCTTGAGTGAGGCGCCGTAAAACTCGACTGCCTGATCGCGGAACTCCAGCACTTCGGGAAAGTTATGTCCGGTGTCCACGTGCAGTACGCCGAAGGGGATGGGCGCCGGCCAGAACGCCTTTGCAGCCAGATGCAGCATGACGACTGAGTCCTTGCCGCCGGAGAAAAGCAAGATCGGCGAAGTGAAGGTAGCCGCCACCTCACGAATGATGTGGATGGACTCCGACTCGAGCGCCTGTAGCTCGGTCAGCGAGCGTAGTTGATCAGTGGTCACCCGAAGTCCCTCCCCACGATCGCTGCGAGCAGGGCCTTCGACATCTGGACCGCCGTGTCAAGATCAACATTGGATGTGTCGACGACAAGCTCGGCCTGGGTCGGCACCTCGTACGGATCATCGATGCCGGTCAGACCTGGCAGATCGCCGCGCCGGGCTCGGGCATACAGACCCTTGACATCACGGGCCTCCGCGACCTCGAGCGGGGTGGCGACATGGACCTCGGCAAACGGCACCGCGACCCGCCCATGATCATCTCGAACGGTGTCCCGGGCTGCGGCGTACGGGGCGATGACAGGTACCAGCACGATGACGCCGTGCGATGCCAGCATCCGAGCAACCCAGCCGATGCGGGTCACGTTGACGTCGCGATCTTCGCGACTGAAGCCCAAACCAGCCGACAAATGCGGCCGCACTTCATCGCCGTCCAGCACCTGG
>JBKPEY010000464.1:0-6112 GCA_046744405.1 Actinomycetota bacterium | reverse complement strand
GTCACGCTCGACATCGCCGCCTTCGAACCTCTCGTCGGTGCCCATGGAGGCCTGGGCGGCTGGCAGGATCGCGCGGTCCTGCTGGTCCCTCGGACCCTTGCCGATGTCCTGCCTAAAGAGCCAATCGAAGGTGCCGATCGCCTCCACGCCGTACTGGTTGCGATGCTGCGTGCGGTCGGACAGCGCCAAGCGGTGCCGGGCCGACATGATCGACAAAGCGGTCCAGACCGTAACCTGTCAGCGGAGACCTAGGCGTAAGCAGTAGCTACTCGCGCGTGCTGTCGCGCCATCAGCAAGTGACATGAAGTACGGCGTTAACTTCATGCTGGTCAAGGCCGGCAAGAAGCCGGCACGCCTCCTCTGTTGGCATGGCAGCGAGGTCTACGCCCCGACGACGAGCCTCCTGGATAACCTCGGGCATGATCGGTAGCGAGCCGTAGGCGCCAGTGCCAATGATCAGCTGGCCTCCACCCCAGGGGAGGTCCTCATCAGCCGACAGAGGAGTATGCCCGAATTCATCGCGGTATGGCTTCGACGGCTTCTTCTTCCGTTTCCGCACCCGGCCCGTCTCGATGACGATGTCGTTCTCGTACTCGTGTCCCTCGACCTCGATTGATCCGAACCGGAGTAGTCGCGCTTGCATTCCGTTACCTCCCGTCAGGCGTTAGACAGACTCAGCGCGCATCTTCGTATTCTGCGCTTCGTAAGGTTCGGCCGCCGCTATCGGTGTACGTCTTCCAGCATCGATGACCTCGCGCGCGGCGAGCAGGAATCCATCCGCATAGTTCTCATCCGGAAAGTCGCCCAAGTAGTAGATCTTGGTTTCGTTCCTTACAGCAGCGAGCGGATCAGCCCCGAGCAGGTCATCGCACATCTGGGCCAGGTTCGATAAATCATCTTTGATCACGTACGCGGCCCGTGCGGCCGGCGCATCGACCAAGAGCTGCTGCGGCGTACGGCCTACCGACACCATGGCGAAGGGCTTGTCCGAATGCAGATAGTCCGACACCACCGCGGAGACATCGCTGACCATGGCGTCAGAGGCGTTGAAGCAGTCTTCCACGCTCATCTCCTGCTCAGCGGCAGGTCCCCAGAGGTGCTGGCGACCGCTCACCTCCCGATCAGCATCGAGCATCGCGCCAATGTCGGAGATCATCTTCTGGTCATCGGGATAGCGATAGTTGAACGGGTGCGCCCGGAAGATCACCCGGGCGCCATGGGCCAGAAGCTGCTCTACGATCTGACGACCGACCGGTAATGAGTAGACCCGGGTATCAGCAAAATTTCCCTGCCAGGTTGGGGCGTACAGCACTGTTGGACGTTCGATCGTGCCAATGGGTCCCCGGGCCGGAGCGATCAACTCCACCTGAGGGCGGCCAACGATCTTGAACTTCTCTACCGGGATGCTCACCCCATGGCGGGCGTATCGATCGACCCCAGCCTGGCCCGCTGCGAAGATCAAGTCATAGATGGCGTGTACTGGATTGAAGCAAGCCGGCTTCTCTGAGTCCCCATGGTTGAGCCAGACGTGCCTCAGTTCCCGACGCTCGACCAGATGAGTGTTGCGGGCGGCATTGTTGACGTAGAACGCCGCCGTCATCGAGTTCACGATGATCTCCTCAAGGCTGCGCAGGGTACGCCGATAGATCAGCGGCACCATGACACCTTGTTCCTCGCAAAGCTTGCTGATCTGAGCCAGCATTGGAGCCGTTCGGGTGACGATGATGAACGGTCGGCCGATCCGTACGAAGTAGGGCAACCACATTCCCACTTGGTAGTTCGCGCCCACTGTCGAGGCAAAGTAGACAACGAATTCCGGACGGTACGCCTCGAGGGCGCCCCGCAGTCGGAGCTCGCCGCGTTCATTCTCACTCTCCCGCCGCACAGCTCGAACGGTGATCTCAAGGGCACCGAGAAAGATCAACACCCCCAGTGCCAGCAAGATCATCGGAGTAGCATGAGCCAAGATCAGCAAGAATCCGATAATGATCACCAGGCAGTCCACGATCGGCAGCAGCCCTCGGGGAATGAAATCGGCAATCTCCCGGAGAGCATCAGGCAGGTTCCGTCCAGGCGGTGCACTCCCCCAAGCGGCCCGAATTCTTCGTTCCACAACGATTGCCATCAGCAAGATCGCGCAAGCTGCCGCAGTCTGCCACGACAGCTGGCCCGCATTGCGCGCAGTCACTGCCAGCGCAACCACCAGCACAGCCCGAGTCGCATCACCTTCGGTAAGCAGTCGCGCCCACCGTGAAGGCGTCAGAACGGTACTGGACACCGACTGAAACGCTGCCCAGACAGACAGCACCGCCAGCAAAGTGATCAGCCACATCGGACCGCGGGCAAGCGCCGCTGTCAGGGCACCAAGCGCGATGGCACTTCCAGCAAGATCAAGTCCGACGCGGGCCGCGAGTTGGGCGTAGCGGGACCAGCTGCGCCCCGGTAGCGCACCGCCGCCTTCGTCCTCTGGCGGCCGGTCGTCTTCCTCTCGACTCGCCTGCTCGGCGGCAGCGTCCTCCTGATCGTCCTCCATGTCCTCCATGGACTTGCGCGACACGTGACCTACTGCGTCTACAAAGGCCGATGCGTAGTCGTCCGCGGGAAAATCACCCAGATAGTCAGCGCGAATGTCAGCTCGCCGACCAGCCAGCGGGTCGGGGCCGAGCATCTGCTGCAGCTGTGCGTCCAAATCGGCCAAATCGGCTCGGATGACGTACGAGGCTCGTGCCACCGGATACTCCACCACGAATGCCGCAGGCTCTGCCGGAATCGCGATCATGGCAAACGGCTTTCCGGAGAACAGGTAGTCCGACACCACGCTCGAGACGTCGGACACCATGGCATCGGAGTCATTGATGCAGTCCAGGATGCTGTGCTGCTTCTCCGCCGCCTCCCCCCACAGATGCTGCCGTCCCGTCTTCCGCCGGTCGGCCGCCAGCAGAGACTTGATCCGCTCGATCACCGCCGCGTCTTCATCGAAGTCGTAACTGAACGGATGGGGCCGGAAGATCACCGTCGCGCCACGTGACAACAGGGCCGACACAATCTGCTCCCCCGAGGGGAGGGAATACAGCATGGTCTCCTCGACGTGCCCCCGCCAGGTCGGGGCGTAGAGCACCGTCGGCTCGGGCACGTCGGCGATCGGAGTCGTGCTCTGCTTGACGTTCTCGACCTGCGGCCTGCCAACGATGGTGAACTTTTCGGCCGGGATCCGGACTCCGTGGGCGGCGTACCGACGGGTCGCGGCCGGACCGGCCGCAAAGATCTGGTCGTACATCGCGTGCGTCGGGTTGTACGACGGCGGCTTATCGGAGTCACCATGCCCCAGATAGATATGGGTGAGGTGCTGGAACCGAACCAACGCCCCGTTGCCAGAGGAGGCGTTGACGTAGAACGCGGCCTTCAGCGATGGGACGACCAGCGCATCAACGTCAGCGATGCCACGTGCCTCGACGACGGGCACGTCGGTCAGCTCGGCCAGCGCCGTCGCTGGCACAGCGTTACGCGCAATGATGACGAAACGCAGCCCCGCCCGTTCCAGGTAGGGCAGCCACATCGTCACCTGATACGACGCGTCGTCGGGACGCGAGGTGTAAACCACGAAGTCCGGCGCGTATGCGGCGACCGCGCGGGGCACCAGTCTCCGTAATCGGCGGGCCAGGACGATCTTGGCGCGACCATCCACCGCCAGCACCGCAACCGGCGCGACGGCAACCAGAGCGACTGCCACCCACCACCACGATGATGCGCCGATGACAGCGAGCAGCAATCCGACCAGCGTGGCAAGCGCGCTGGCAGCTACCGACAGCGGACCAAGATCCGGCAGCGGCCGCCGGGTTGGCAAGTTCGCCAATTGGGTGGCCACTGGCACTTTGAACCGGGTCGAGCGGGCGACAAACGGCTCAATCACGATGGAGCCGACCAAAATCGCTGCTCCCAGCGCTGCGCCCAGGGCCTGCGGCCTAACTGGTACCGAGGTCGCCAGGCACACCGCCGCAGCGCCGACCGCGGTAGCGCGCAGCACCACCGATCGACCGAGCGGACTCCAGTCCTCAGTCCGCTCGAGTGCGGTCTGGACCAGCTGGCCCGCCATCCCGATGACCGAGATCAGCACCCATAGTGGTGCCCATCGCGAGCCGGCAAGCGCGAGCACCAGACCAATGAACGCCAATAGGACGATCAGACAGTCAAGGACGACATCAACGACTCGCTTGGCCGCCGATGGGCTAGAAAAACGCATCAATTACTCGCTCTGTCGCATGCCCGTCGTGAAGCCGATTGAACTCCTTGTTGAACAATTCCCGTGCGGCAGCGTACTCGGAGACGACCGAGCCGAGGTCCAGTAATGCTTCAGCAACCTCCGCAGTTGTCGCCAGTAGTGGACCAGGGGCGGTTGGCAGGAAGTCGAACAACCCCTTGCGCGCCCGCAAATAGTCCTCCAGGTCGGGCACAAAGAACACCACCGGCTTGCCGGTTATCAGCCAGTCGAAACGAATGGAGGAATAGTCGAGCACCGCGACATCAGCCGCTAGTAAAAGGTCGTTGATCTCGGGATACGCCGATACGTCCCAGACCTTGCCTGTGACGTGCGACAGCCCTTCCCGAAGGTTGTAGCTATGAGCACGCAACAGCACCGCATAGCGATCACCAAGCTGCCCCGCTAGCGCCTTGAGGTCCAAAGCCTCGAAGAACTTCGCTGACCAAGCGCCGGTCGCAACAGTGTCTCGATAAGTGGGGGCGTACAACACGACGATCCGGTCCTCGTCAATGCCCAGCTGCGCGAGTACTCGAGAACGCGCCGAGGCGGTGTCCGCCATGACCAAGCCGTCATTGCGCGGATAGCCAGTGACCAGTACATCGCCGGTGAATCGGTACTCGCGCCGATAGAGATCGACGCAGAAGGCTTCCGGCACCACGATTGCGTCCCAGGCTTGACTGCGACGAGCAATTTCGGCCGCTATCACTGACTCCGGCCGTCCTTGAAGCCGCCAGAGCGACTGCCCCATTGATTTGAAGGGATAGCCGTGAAAGGTCTGCAGATATCGCTGATAAGGCCGCTTTCGAAAATAGCGGTCCAGTTCGATGTTCCGGCACAGGTACCGGCTGCTACCTAGGGCGGCGTACCACTCACGACTTTCGATCAACAATGCCCGACCACCCTCGGGAACGCCGACGGAGCAGTCGGCGACGCCCCACAACAGCTCTAGGTCCGGTCGCCGGTTGCGCAGTTCGGTATGGATTGCGAGCTGACTGTCAGTGGCGAATTCGCCGCGATAGCTCTGGAACAGAATGCTGTCAGTCGGGGTGAAGGACGACTGTTGATACCACGCCGTTAAGCGCGCCTTTGCCATCCGGCTCCGCTCCTCATTCGCAAGCGGCGCTGCCAGGCTGATCACGAGTCGGCTCCGGCGATCACGCGCCAGCCGGTAATGGTGGTTGGCCGTCACACCTTCGTTGGGCAGGCGTACGGCGAACCGGGCAGAGCAGAGTACAGGTGCCCCGGAAGCCAGCTCGATCCGGTAGTCATCGGTCGGCACTGGAAGCGCGGTTCCACCCCAACGACTAGCCAACATCGGGAATACCAGGCGTACGCCGTCGCCGACCGCTTCAACGCGCCGGACAGGCAGCTGGGCGAGCCGCCCAAGCAGTCGCGCATCAGCACAATCGGCAGTCTCGAGCCCGATCAACCGAAGATCGATGTTCAGCTCATCTTCGGCTACCGTGACGTTCTCCGCATCGGCCACCACCCAGTCGGTCATCAGGTTGCAGTAGCCGGTGATGGACCGCTGCCAGCAGGCATCCCCCGCTCCGCCGCCTATCTGACGATCATGCTGGGCCTCGATCGGCCAGGAAACCCGATGCTCATGATCATTGCTGTCAACGGCTCTGAACTCCCAGGTGACGCCGTTCGCCGAGCCCACTGGCAGGTCGAGCTCAAATCGCTGCAAGCCATCTGAGTCTGCCTTGGACAGGTCTGCGGCGATTCGACCGAACACGCTAGTAGCAGCGACCGATACCAAACTGCCGAGTTCTTGATCGACGCGCCGTAGTGAGCCCCCTGCCTCTGTCTCTTATACACATCTCCGAGCCCACGAGACCGTTATTCTAATCT
>JBKPEY010000611.1:0-3297 GCA_046744405.1 Actinomycetota bacterium | reverse complement strand
TTGGTCGATGAGCTCGGTGGTCTACGCGATGCGGTTCGGATTGCCCGGGAGCGGGCGAATCTGCCCGACGACGCGCCGGTGCTCGGTGCGATCCGAATACCACCGCTGGCACGTCTCAGCCGGCCACGAAACAGCGAAGACCCGCGGACTTGGGCCAGCGCCAGGTCGTTTGACCCGCTGACAGGCACAATCAAGGACCTGGCAGAGTTTGCCGCCGCACTTGGCGTGCCAGCCGACGCAACGCTCCGGATGCCAGACATTCATATTCAGTGAGCTGGGACATCCGGCTTAGGCAGACTGGGCTTGGGCGGCTCGCTGATACCGCTCGGCGAGGCGAGTAAAGGCTTGAGCCAGGTCCGGGGGCTCGAGGATGTCGAAGTCGGTGTCAAGTAAACCGATATAGAGCGCGAGTTGATGCGGCGTATCCGAGCCGACTCGAACAATGCAGCGGTCGGGCCCGTCCGCTGATACCTCCACCGCTGGTGGCAGCAATCCCCGCACTTGATGGATCGGTGCGTGTACGCGAATCCGCGCGCGGTAACGCCACGTAGCAGTGCCCGCCGAGCGTTGCACATACTCCGATGCCTCGTCCTCGCTCAACGTCCGTGGCGGAAATCGAGGTCCAGTTGGCGTTTTCGGCGTGATCCGGTCGACTCGGAAGGTACGCCAATCTGCGCGGTCAACGTCCCAGGCGAGCAAGTACCAGCGGCGCCCCCAGACCACGAGTCGCTGCGGCTCACCGGTACGCGTGGTCAGCCGGCCATTGTGATCGACGTAATCGAAGCGCAGTCGCTCGCTGGCTCGGATCGCGCCCGCAATTGCACTCAGCACTGCGGGGTCGACGGTCGGCCCAGCTCCTGGGACATTCACCGTGGCGGTTCGTACGGCATCGATGCGGTGCCGCAGCCGGGTAGGGAGCAGCTGCTCAAGCTTGACAAGGGCGCGTAGGGATGCTTCCTCGATGCCGGTTACGCCCGCCCCAGCGGTGGTACGCAAGGCGACCGCGACGGCCACAACTTCCTCGTCGTCAAGGAGCAATGGCGGCATGGTGGTTCCATGGCTTAGCCGGTATCCGCCGCCCACGCCAGGGCTCGCCGCCACCGGGTAGCCGAGGTCGCGGAGCCGCTCGATGTCGGCCCTTATCGTTCGAGTGGTTACCTCCAGTCGAGATGCGAGCTCGTGCCCAGACCACTCGCGGCGCGCCTGCAGCATCGCAAGCAATTGGAGTAGGCGCGTCGATGTCTGCCACACCCGACGGCTCCTTCCGGATTTGACGACTTCGCAAATATGACAGCAATCGCGGAACAAAAGCTTCCGCAATTGCTTCTAGTGTGCTGGCATGACGACAAATACAGCAGTCCAGCCGTTCCAGATCACGATCGCCGACGCGGACCTTGATGATCTTCATCGGCGACTAGACGCCACCCGCTGGCCGGATCCTGCGCCTGGGACGCGTACGGATTTCTCCAACGGCGTGCCCTTGCCCTACCTCCAGGAACTGGCCGACTACTGGCGGCATGGTTTCGATTGGCCGGCCCACGAGGCACGACTCAACGAGATTGCACAGTTCACCACTGAGATCGACGGTCAACAGATCCACTACCTACACGTTCGATCTCCAGAGCCCGATGCGTTGCCCCTGTTGATCACCCACGGCTACCCGTCATCGGTGGTCGAGTTCGTGGATTTGATCGGTCCGCTGAGTAATCCCCGTTCCCACGGTGCAGATCCGCGGGACGCGTTCGATCTTGTGATCCCATCGCTGCCTGGCTTCGGATTCTCCACACCGGTTCGGCAAAGCGGATGGGAACTCGGACGCACGAGTGCGGCATTTGCCGAGCTGATGGCCCGACTCGGCTACTCGCGTTACGGAGCCCATGGTGGCGACATTGGCGCCGGCGTTACTGGTCGTCTCGGCGCCACCGATGCCGAGCATGTGGTCGGGACGATCGTGATCACCGACCCGGGCTCCCTGGGCCTCGCTGGTGAGCAGTTCCCCATTCCGGAGCACCTCACTGACGACGAGCGAGCCCGGGTAGAGCAGGAGCGTCTGAACTGGCGCGCCGAGCGTGGTTACCTCGATCTCCAAAGCCACCGACCGGAGACCATCGGGGCAGCGCTGACTGACTCACCCGTCGGACAGCTGGCCTGGATTGTTGAGAAGTTCCAGACCTGGACCAATCCCGCATCGAAAACCCCTGATGAGGCCGTGAACCGAGATCAGTTGCTGATCAACGTCAGCCTGTACTGGTTCACCCGTAGCGGTGCCACTGCTGCCCGCTTCTTGTGGGAAGCGGCACACTCAAACCTCGACTGGATTGCGCCGTCAGGCGTTCCCAGTGGCTGGGTGGTGTTCAACACCGAGCCGATCATGAGGCGGTTCATGGATCCAGAGCATCAGATGGCCTACTGGAACGAGCATTCCGAGGGCGGCCATTTCGCCGCGATGGAAGAGCCGGCGCTGCTGACTGAGGATCTTCGGGCGTTCTTCCGGGATCTCCGGTGATGCCCCCGGTGAGATCAACAACGGCTTGATCAACACTGCGCTTAGAAGAGGCTGGGTTCGCCCAGAGCCAGGTGTGCTGGCACGGCGGCCGTTCGGGTGTCGGATATTCGCAGCATGCGGTCCTTGCGATCAAGACCGTGCTTCCGAAGCAGCACCGAAGATCGGCGAGCGAGATCTGTTGCATAGTCGCGGGTGACGTAGGAGCCCTTGCAATAAAGCTCCTGGTACGGCTCGACCAACTGTGGGTGGTTGTGATGCAGGTAGCGCAGAAACCACTCACGGGCGCCCGGCCGAAGATGTAACGCGAACACCGTTGCACCAGTTGCACCGGCGGCCGCGATTTCACCGAGGGTGTGATCAAGTTGCTCGTCACTGTCGGTGATCATGGGCAAAATCGGCGCAACCAGCACCTGGCAGGGCAGACCTGTCTCGACGATGGCTCGCACCAGCTCGAGCCGGGCTCGCGGCGTCGGCGTACCTGGCTCCAACGCAGCATGGATCGTCTCGTCCGTCAGCGCAATGGAAACGCCCATGCTGACCGGTACGGCACGACTTGCGACGCTCAGCAACGGTAGATCACGCCGTGCGGTCGTGCCTTTGGTCAAGATCGAAAACGGCGTGCCCGATCCGGCAAGCGCGGCAATGATGTCTGGCATCAAGCGGTAGCGACCCTCGGCACGTTGGTAGGGATCGGTATTGGTGCCAAGCGCTACCGGCTCATGGGTCCATGTCGACCGCCGCAACTCCCTTGCCAATACGTCGCCGATGTTGATCTTGACAATGATCTGGCG
>JBKPEY010000275.1:0-6417 GCA_046744405.1 Actinomycetota bacterium | reverse complement strand
CCGCAGGAGTGCCACAGACGTCGCAGTAGCCGTCGACGATGGTGCCGGTGCAGCCGGGGCGGGTGCAGGGTGCTCCTTCCACGTTCGGTGTCGCAGCGGCCTGTCGACTGGCAGTGCTCATGACGGGGGTTGAACTCGCGGCAACGGCTGGGCCGGCTGCTGGGGCCTCGACAGGGCCCGGACTACCGCATACATCGCAGTAGCCGTCAACAATGGTGCCGGTGCAACCCGGTTGTCTGCACTTGATCATGACACAGCCCGCCGACACAGCTCGCCGCTGGGGCTGGTGGTCGCCGGGCTCTCGCCCATTTTGGGCTGGGGCCGGTGGTCGTTTCGCTTCCGCGTTGTATTCATGTTTCTTCCACGGACTGGGACGATTGCGCCGCATGCGGTGCGGGGGTGGTTTGCAGGTAGGTCTGGTAGACGGAAACGAGTTGTTGGGCGAGCACCATCCTGCTGGGCCGTTCGTCTAAGGTATTCCGGGCAAGCTGATAGGCCTGTGCCACGTCAGGAACCTCCGCTACTCCGGTTGCTTCCGCCTTGGCGCGGTACGCCTCGAGCCGGCTGTCGAGCTCGGAATGATCATGCAGCGCCTTCGCGTATGCCGTCTGCGCGATGGTCATTGCCCGAGACACTTGGTCCAGACGACGCAGATAGTTCTCCAGCTCTTGGCGAGTGTTCGGCACCGGACCGAGCGCAGCGGTGTCTGGCACCGCGTAGCGGGGTGCCGGGTCAACTCGGCGTACACAATCCTGAACGATGCCGCGCAGGGCGGCTTCTCGTGCCTCCAGGTCGGCGCGCTGCTCCCGCGCTCGCTGTACCAGCGCAGCTGCGTCTCGCCGCCGGGCACCGCTGACGATTAGATCCCGCTCGAAGGTGGCCGCCTCGATCTCCAGAGGAGCTAGTAGCCCAACGACATCCCCGCCGCGGCCAGCCTTTTCGGCGACGTCCTTGAGCCGACGAGCCAGCCGTGACTGGTCGTGTGCGGCCTGTTGCTGGGCAGCGCCCGCGGGTTCCAGGTCGATCTGCTCCCGGATGCGTTCCATCTGAGCACGCAACTGCCGGATGCGCTCGGTGATCTCCAGACCCGAAGGGTCAAGACCCAGCTTGACGCGCAGCTGGGAGAGCAGCGCGTCGGATAGTCGGCATGCTTCTGGCAGAGAGACCGAGAGGCCCGAGGCTGTGGCCGCATCCAGTCGGCCCCAGATGAGCGTTGACAGGCGCGTCAATTCAGTAACTCCGACCCGCCCCGAGTTCCAAGTGGCAAGCAGCAGCTCGTAGCGATCAGACACCGCCTTCCACAGCGCCATCGACAACAAAATGTCGCCTGTGGCTTCAGAGCCGCTGGTTGTCTGCAGGGCGGCTTTGTCCAGTTCATCCAGCTCTCGCCGCCGGCCGTCACGCCAGCGGCCGAGCTCGTCCAGATACACCTGCGCTGCCTGGGCGTTGAGGGCAGCGCCCATCTGGCCGGGTGCGACCGGCGCGCTCAGCTGTCCGGCAGGCGTCGCCACGGTCATCTGTTCCTGCCGTAAACCGGTCTCGGCGGGTTGGGTGCTGAACCGAGAGGGTCTCGGAGCCATCGGTTGTAGATCCTGGTCCACTCACCATTGCCCCGCATTTCGTCCAGCCGAGCGTTGACGAAGCGTACAAAGTCCACATCCTTGGAATTGAAACCTAGGCCATACGGCTCCGCGGTGAACGCACGTTGATCAGGTACTACCGCGTACGGGTCCTGTGCAGCCAGTCCGGCCAGCACAGTGTCGTCGCCGGTGATTGCAGCCACCTGACCTTCCTGGAACAGCACTAGGCAGCCGGTGTGAGTATCCGCACCGACCGGAATTGCCTTGGGCGCCTCCTTGATCAAGTTGTCCATGCTGGAGGTGCCAATCGGTGCACACACCTTTTGTCCGTCTAGATCGTTGATCGATTTGGCCTTGGAGCCTTTGCGGACCAAAATCTTTTGACCGGACCGGTAGTACTCGGCCGAGAACGCGATCTGCTTCCAGCGATCACAAGTGATCGTCATGTTCCGAGCGACTATGTCGACGTCGCCGTTCTCCAGTGCCGGTATGCGCTGCGCTGCAGTGATCACTTTCAGTTGATAGCGGTTCTCGTTGCCGAAGATCGCCTTCGCGACGGCCTTGACCATGTCGATGTCGAAACCCTCGATCTCACCGGTAGATGGGTTTCGGGACCCCAGCAGATACGTGTCGGCCGATACCCCGGCAACGAGCCGGCCACGCTTTTGGATCTTTGCCATCGTCGATCCACCTGGCAGGGCATCCGGGCTAGGCAATGGGTCGCTGGGCCGGTACGAGGCGAGCGGGTTACCGCAGTTGGTGGGCTTTGACGTGGCCGCGCTGGAGGTCGGCTGTGGGGTCGGCGGCTCCGATGGCAATGGCGTCGGGCTGTAGCTGAACAGACCACACCCGGACAGCACGGTGAGCGAGACTACGGTCGCCAGGCCTCCCAGCGGCCTACGCCAAAGATGTCTCATCGGTATTCCCTCAGCCGCTCGGCGACACCCCGACGTCCCAAAAGTCCAGCGGCCAACCCGCCGAGGAGGATAAGGATGGCAGCAACGACCATGACAGGTTGTTCATCGGCCAAGGAGTTGGATGCGTCTTGGCTGGCGCTGTCCAGGTAGCTAGCCAGATTGCTGTCGAAGGCACCGAAGACCGTGTTGGAAGAATTGCGCCCGGAGCCAGTCGCCCTGGCCACCGCCCTGTCCCACTGGCCACCGTCGTCCAGGGTCCGGATCTGGGTGTGCACATCGGTGTAGTCCTGCCACTGGCTGACCAGGTCAGGCTTATCGGTCAGACGTCCGACGTTTGTGGCCACCGAGTCGGCCGAGGATTTCCAGGCGGCCTCAAAGGCTTGTCCGGATCCACGCGCGATTAGTGTCAGGCTCTCGTTCGATTTCGCATCGTTGGCACTGATCCTGGCATCAGCGGCGGTGTTGACTGCGGCAAGGCTGCCAGTGGAGATCTCCTTCAATGCACTGCTCAGTTGCAGGAGCAAGATCAGACTGCCGACCGCGAGGACGAACAACACGACCGAGCTTGCCAGCATCCCGACATTGATCTTGCGCTTGAACCGTCGGGCGAGCCATATCTGAGCAGCGATCACTGCGCCCAGACCTAGCAGCGCGAGGATGAAAACGACGTAGCCGGCGCCTGCCTTCATCTCGTCTGCGGCTCGCGCCGCGTTTGCGTTCACGAGGTTGTCCAGGATTGGCAATGCCTCGCTGCGCAGTTGAGCGCTGGCGTTACGCAGGTATTGGGCGCCGACAGGTAGTCCCTGTCGATTGTTGGCCCGTGCCTGCTCGATCACGCCGGCGTAGCTAAGCACCTGCTGGTTGAGAGCGGCCAGAGCCGCTCCGTCAGCTGATTGAGCCTGCGCAGCTTCGGCGATCAAGGAGCTGGTGCTGCTCATGGCCTGGTCGTACGCGGCACGCTGTGCTGGCGGTTCCAGGCCACCGACCAAAAACGCGTTCGTCGCGGTGGCGTCTGCGCTAAGCAGGTTGGACTGAATCTTCTGAACCCGGATGAGTTGCGCAGTGTCGGCCTTGGCGCGGCTCAGCGAGAGCGCGAGATAGCTAAAGATCAGCGCGCCGACTATTCCGATCACCAGGCCGACGACAACGACACCGAGGCTGAGCAATCGAAGCCGCTGCGGCGTGCTCATCGTGGTTCCCGCAGCAGGCTTTGCGGGACGTGCGGCTGCGGCTGAGTCGGACTCCGGAGAAACCGTTGCTGGAGATGCGGCGGGCGGGGCTGCGGCGGTCGCCCCGGCTGCGGCGGATGGCGCCGCTGCGGCCTCGGCCGTACCGATCTGACTAGCTTGGCTCACTACGGGACTCCTCCGGTGTCGCGCCGTCAGCTTCGGCCGGTTGTTCTTGGGAGGCGATAGCAGGCTCACTTTCGGCAGCGGCCTCGTCGAAGTCGTCGGCAATCAGCATTCGCAACTGTTCGACCGTCGGCTCGGCGACATCACGCAGCCGCCATGCATGCCTGCCAATCGCTGCCTCTAACAGATTGCGCGCGAATCGCGCGTTGCCAAAGATCGGACCGCGTGGCGTCGTCGCAAGGACCGCCGTGAACCGCTCAACGCATGCATTGTCCAAGTCGTAGTCAGCGGCTTGGGCCATCTGCTGCAAAATGCGCACGAGTTCCTCGTCGGTATAGTCGTCAAATTCGATGGTGGTACGAAATCGGCTGGCCAAGCCTGGATTCTGAGCGATAAAGATCACCATCGGATCTGGATAGCCCGCCACAATCAACACGAGGTCGTCGCGACGGTCCTCCATTTCCTTGACCAGGGTGTCGACCGACTCCTGACCGTACTGGTCACCAGCCAAGCTGTATGCCTCATCGATAAAAAGAACTCCACCAGCTGCCGAGGCCACCACCTCGGCAGTCTTGATTGCGGTCTGTCCCAGATATCCAGCTACCAGCTCTGAACGGTCTACTTCGACCAGCTGGCCCTTTGACAGCAAACCCAGAGCTCGATAGATCCCGCCAACCAGCCTGGCCACGGTTGTCTTGCCGGTGCCGGGATTGCCGACGAATATGAGGTGGCGCGTGATGGTCGGAGACTTCAACCCCGCCTTGCCGCGCAAGGTCTCAACGCGAAGCACCGCGACCTGGCGGTGAATTTCGGCCTTAACCGCCGTTAGGCCGATGAGGCCATCTAGCTCAGCGAGCAGCTCGGCGAGCGTCTTGGGCTGAGGTTCCTTCTTAACCGGTTCTTTCTGCTCTGCCGGTGTTGTGGCCGCCGAGCCGGTCGAAGCGCTTGGCGACCGCCCCTCGACGGGCTCAGTCGGCATTGTGTTTTGGTCAGGGTGCAGATTGGGGTCGAGCATGGGTAGGCCGCCTGGCAGATCCAACGAGCTCAGATCGAGCGAATTCAGCTCGAGCGCTCGGAGCATGTCCGCCACATCCGGCTGAGTTGTTGCTCTTACGCCCGGAGGTTTCACCGCCCCGAGCTGTGCAGACGCTGCGATTGCCGCATTCCCCGCGGTCCTGGGGTTTGGCGCGCCGAGAGTCTTTGCCGCACGGGCGACCTCAGCCATGGCCTCGGCGTAGTCGGCAGCCTTCGGAGATCGGTTCACGACGAGCTGTCCGAGCAGCACTGTAGGTGCCGAACGCCAGCGTCGGCCACGATGTGCCGCATCGAAGAAGGCTTGTGGGTCCTGGTGTCCGGTCTGTTCGGACCAGTCGAGATAGGCCTGCTCTGCCGACTCTGCGACGGCTGCCGCCAGGGCCTCGCCCTCACCTGCCGCGGCCTCGGGTTCAAGGCCTGCGGCGTCGGCTGCATTGCGAAGCGTGTCCAAGGCATCGGCAAGCGTACGGGTCGAAGGTTCGGTCACGGCAGATCCAAAGTGCTAGGTGGTGCCTCAGATGTGGACTGGTCGCCGATGTTCAAAGCTCCTCCGCTGGCTGGGTTGCCGAACTTCTCCTGCAGGAAGCGGCCGTGCACGATGAGGGCGTCGGCATCGACTCGGACCACTGCATCGAAGATCTTGTCCATCGTGGCGCTCAGCAGGTCGAGCTGATCGATCAGCAACATCAACGAGGTCTTGCCATTTTCGATGGGCCGTGAGTCGGCCCACTGTCGTGGCAGGCGGGTATACGCGCCGACAGCTTCTGGCAGATAGTCGGTCGCCGTTGCCATCACCGAGTAAGCATCCGGGCTACCGAGCCCAAGATTACGAAGCCGCGGCATGGTGTCGCGTACGGTTTGGGCAATGCGCCGGACTCTGGATTGAACCGGCGCCGGCACCGCGCCTCCGGTGACGACGTCCTCGACCCGGTCGAGCGCGGCCATGATGTCGGATTCAGTAGGGGCTGCCGCTGTTGGCGCTACAACCGATGGCGCCGTGGGCTGCGGGCGTCGCCCGGTCAAAGCTGCGATCCACTCCTTGAATCCCATGAGAGCCACACAAAGATCGAGAAGCTCGACCCGAACTCAGCGCAGTCCGCCAGGCGTACCGCCGCCCTCGAGGTCCAGGGCGCCGGAGGCCAACTGCTGATCTTGGCGCTGCACCCGATCGAGGTACTCCCGGGACTTGGCGACCTCGGTCTCAAGCGTGCCGATGGTCGCTGCCATAGTGTCGAGCGCTTGCAGCTTGAAGGTGTCAATGGAATCCATCGTGGCGTAGATGTTCTGGAATGCGGCTTGCAACTGGGGGAGCCCGATGGTCGATGAGGCTGCCTGCTCCTGGATCTTCGCGGAGCTGTCGCGCATCATCTCCGAAGTGCGCTGAATGAGATCGGAGGTGGTGGTGTTCAGCGCAGTGATCTGATCAAGAACCAACCTCTGGTTGCCGAGTGCCTGCGCAACGATCACAGCGGTGCGAAGAGCCGATATGGTCGTCGTCGACGCCCGGTCCACGCCCTTGATCAACTCGATGTT
>JBKPEY010000136.1:0-3204 GCA_046744405.1 Actinomycetota bacterium | reverse complement strand
GGTTGCGAGTATCCCAGCCGGGTGGCGATGGTGAGCATGCACACCTCTCCGATAGCGATACCGGGGCTTGGCGACGCGGGAGGCCTCAACGTCTACGTAGCCGAGCTCGCTCGACGGCTGGGCGAGCGCGGGTTGAAAGTTGATGTCTTTACCCGCCGTGACAGGCCCGAGGTACCTGACATCGTCGAGATCCATGAGCACACCAGAGTGATCCACCTTAATGCGGGGCCGGCCGAACACGTTCCCAAGGAAGCGCTGCACTCATTGTTTGGCGAGTTCTGCGGTCAGCTGGAGGCGCGCCTCGACGGTCATGATCTGATTCATTCCCACTACTGGCTCTCAGGTGAGGTCGGCCTGGGACTGAAGCGCAGGCACGGCATTCCCTTGGTCCACACCATGCACACCATGGCCCGGGTGAAGAACTCCAATCTGGGAGCGGGGCACCCGATCGAGCCAGACGTACGGGAACGCGGCGAGGCGGCCATTGTTCACGGGGCCGACATGCTCACGGCGAACACCATTGACGAAGCAGCGGAACTTCGAAGCCATTACGGGGCGCGTCCCGAACAGATCATGATCGTGCCTCCGGGCGTCGACCTGCGCACCTTTCATCCGTGCAATCAGCCGAAGTCGCGGGCACATTTCGGGGTACCCCAGGACATTCAGGTGATCTTGTTCGTGGGCCGGATCCAGCGGTTGAAGGCGCCTGATGTCTTGATCAAGGCGGTTGCGGAGCTAGTACGACGTGATCCCGGGCGGCGTGATCATCTGCAGTTGATCATTATTGGTGGACCCAGTGGCTCAGACCCGGAATGGTCCAAGACACTTGGTCCGCTGGCAATCGATCATGGAATCGCAGACATGGTGGATTTCCGGCCGCACTCGGTGCGCTCGGAGTTGTTCCGCTGGTACTGCGTCTCCGACGTCGTTGCCGTGCCCTCCTATAACGAGTCCTTCGGCCTCGTCGCGCTCGAGGCCCAAGCATGCGGACGCCCAGTCGTGGCAACAGACGTGGGCGGATTACGCCACACGGTTCGCGATGGCTATAGCGGGTTGCTTGTCAATGGCCATGATGAACGGTTATGGGCCGACGCTCTGGCTGCCATCCTCGATGATCACGATGAGCGGACCAGAATGGGCGCCAACGCGGCGGCGCACGCCGCGACCTTCAGCTGGGACAACACCGCCGCAGCCACGCTCCAGGCGTACCGCGCCACTATGAAGGCCGCCTTGCCAGCGGCGTGACGCCAAGATCACACTTGTCGATCACGACTATCCGCCGGCACCCCAGAAGACTCGCTCCACAACCTTCCTGGCGCGCCGGGTCACTCGGCGATAATCGGCGAGCAGATGGGATGACTCCCCTGCGCCATAGCCCAGCAGCTCCGCCAAGCTCGCCAACTCCCGGTTGTCGCCGGGCAACGAGTCGGAGCCGCGGCCGCGCATCAGCATGATCTGATTGCGAATTCGGCTCGCCAAAGTCCAGGCAGCTTCCAAATGCCCAGCATCCATTCCGTCAATAACGCCAGCCTCATCTGCGGCCCGCAGCGCCACGATCGTCTGCGTGGAGCGCATCGCCGGAAGCCTGTGGGCATGTTGCAGCTGGAGCAGTTGCACGGTCCACTCAACATCAGCGATGCCGCCCGGCCCCAGTTTGGTGTGCTTGGCAGGGTCCGCGCCGCGTGGTAGCCGTTCCGCCTCAACCCGAGCCTTGAGCTTGCGGATCTCATTGAGCTGCGATGCGCTGAGCCCACGTTCCGGCCAGCGGTGTGCATCGATTTCAGCCATCAACGCCGTGCCGAGTGCTTCGTCCCCCGCCAGCGCATCTGCTCGGACCAAGGCCTGGAGCTCCCAGGTCGAAGACCAGCGGCTGTAGTAGTTGCGATAGGCAGTGAGCGAACGGATCAGAGCACCACCCTTGCCTTCAGGCCGCAGATCGGCATCGATGCTCAGGGCAGGATCTGCGCTCGGCCGAGTAAGCAATGTCCGCATCTGGTTGATCACCGCAGTCGCCGCCTTGGTCGGATCACCGTTGGAATCGGTCGCGTCCTCCATCACGAACATTGCATCAGCGTCCGAGGCATACGACATCTCCCGGCCACCCCATCGGCCCATCGCAATGACCGCGATTCGGGGTACGTCACCCTCGGCGGCTTCGCGTGCCACAGCCAATGTGACATCGATAGTCGCCGATGCCAGATCGCTGAGCGCCTGCCCAATGCTCAAAACGTCGTTCTCGCCGAGAAGATCACCGGCAGCCACCCGGAACAGCTCTCTGCGGCGGATTGACCGGATCGCCTCGACAGCCGAGACACTGTCACTCTGCCTGCTGGCTGCGGCATGCATCTCAGCCTTCAGCTCAGCCAGTGATCGAGGTCTCAGCTCTTGATCATCGGCCAGCATCTGCACCGTCTGGGGAGCTCGCTTGAGCAGCTCCACCGCGTACCGGCTGGAAGCAAGGATGCGGGCCAGCCGCTCGGCCATTGCGCCCTCGTCGCGAAGCGCCCGCAGATACCACGGAGTCGTCCCCAGCACCTCTGAGACCTGACGGAATGCCAGCAGACCATGATCAGGATTTGGTGCGCCAGCGAACCAGCCCAGCATTGCGGGCAATAGCTGACGTTGAATCTCAGCCTGTCTGGTCACGCCTTGGCTGAGTGCGGCTATGTGGCGCAGGGCAGCCGTTGGATCGGCATAGCCCAGTGCTTTCAGCCGATCCAATGCCGCGTCGGTGGTGAGCCTGAGCTCCTTGGACGGAATCTTGGCCACCGCATCCAGCAGCGGTGAGTAGAAGAGGCGCTCATGAAGCCGGCGTACCCGTTGGGCGGTGTGCCGCCAGGTGCTTAGCAGCTCCTGCACTGGATCCTTGTAACCGAAGGAACGGCCGAGTCGGCGAAGATCATGATCATTGTTGGGCAGCAGATGAGTACGCCGCAGGTTGTACAGCTGGATCCGATGCTCAAGCGTGCGCAGGAATCGATATGCCAAAGCGAACCCTTTGCCATCCTCACGTCCCACATAGCCGTTGTCGATCAAGGACTTCAACGCTGTCAGGGTGGCTCGGGAGCGCAGTCGCTCATCTACCCGGCCATGTACCAGCTGCAGCAACTGGACGGAGAACTCGACATCGCGCAAGCCGCCCTCCCCCAGCTTGAGCTCCCGACCCTGATCACGGGCCGGGATATGTGCCACGACCCGCTTGCG
>JBKPEY010000532.1:0-1592 GCA_046744405.1 Actinomycetota bacterium | reverse complement strand
ATTTGCCGTTGCCGATCGCGAAGCGAACCAAGACATATCTCAGCTCCTGCAGCGGAGCCAACATCGAGTTTGGGAGGCAGCGATGAGTGATGAGTTGAAAGTCGCCGTCCTTGGCGTCGGCATGATGGGTGCTTTCCACGTTGACGCACTCACTAGCCGCATACGTGGCGCCACAGTCACAGTCGTCAACGACTTCTTGGCAGACAAGGCAGCCGAAATCGCTGAGAAGGTTGGGGCACGCGTCGAAGGTGATCCGATCGCAGCGATCAACGATTCGGATGTGGATGCGGTTCTCATTGCATCGCCGGGTGATGCGCACGCGCAACAACTCAATGCCTGCCTTGATCGGGGTGTCCCGGTGCTTTGTGAAAAGCCGCTGACAACCGACATCGCATCCGCCCATGCGATCGTGCAAAAGGAAAAGGCGCTCGGCAAGCAACTGATCCAAGTCGGCTTCATGCGGCGCTTCGATACCGAGTACGCGACACTGCAGCAGATGATCTCCGATGGCGGTCTCGGCAAACCGCTCATGGTGCACTGCGTTCATCGCAATCCGGCAGTCGGTGATCATTTCAACTCCGAGTTCATGATCAGAGACTCCGTGGTGCATGAAGTGGACTCTGTCCGATTCCTGCTAGGAGAAGAGCTGAGAAGTGTCGAGGTGATCAAGGGTGCTGCCACCGGCAATGCGCCGCACGGCACCCATGATCCGATGTTGGTGGTCTTTGAAACCGAGTCTGGTGTGATCGTGACGGACGAGATCTTCGTTCGGAGCGGTGTGGCGTACGAGGTTCGCACCGAGGTGGTCGGCGAAAAGGGCAGTGCCTTCATCGGGCTAGACCAGAACCTGCAGATCAAGTCGACCGACGGCCGGTGGGGCGGCAAGATTACGCCGAGCTTCATCGAGCGCTTCGGCCAGGCGTATGACACCGAGCTGCAGCGCTGGGTTGACGCGGCTAGGGCGGGAACCATCGACGGCGCGAGTGCCTGGGACGGCTATGCCGCCGTTGCGGTCTGTGAGGCCGGTGTTCAAGCGCTTCGAAGTGGAGTCAAGTTTCATGTCCACCTCGCCGGTGGGGCTGTTGCCGCCATCGAGCCGGAGGAACCGCACGCGGGCATCCAGGCGCCCGACCTGGAGGGGGCGTGGCCGTGAAGCTCGCACTCGATCCCCAGATGTTCTTCTCGAGCAGCTCCGTGTACGAGCTGCCCGACATCGTGGCCAGCCTTGGCTATGACTGGATGGAGCTCTCGCCTAAAGCAGACTTCGTTCCGTTCTTTAAATACCCGCGGATCGACGATGCTGGAGTTCGACGGCTCAAAAAGCTCGCCAGCGACGCCGGTGTCGGCATTGCGTCGGTGCTACCGGTGCTGCGCTGGTCGGGTCCGGATGAAGATCAGCGGCAGGCTGCCGTACGCGCCTGGAAGCGCGTCATCGAGATCACTGTCGATCTCGGGGTGAATGTGATCAACTCAGAATTCAACGGTCGGCCTGAGGCTCCTGAGACGGCTGAGGCTCGGTTCTTGAAGTCCACGGATGAGCTGTTGCCGATCTTCGAACGGGAAGGTGTGCAGCTGATCCTCGAGCCGCACCC
>JBKPEY010000547.1:0-1398 GCA_046744405.1 Actinomycetota bacterium | reverse complement strand
AGCGAAGTCAGTGCGTTCAACTTTGTTGGCACTTATTGGTTTCCAAGGGACATTAACGAGTTGACCTTGGATTCTCGGCCCGCTTCTCCTGGAACTATCGACCCAAGTCGAAACCGATCACCCCCTGTTGAGTTGTGCTTGGCGATCATTCCGTACCTGTCGGATGAACCGCAACCACAAATTCTATCCAAGGTGTAATGCGGCGGCGACCCAATTGATTCCGCACGGTGCACGAAAAAGCGCCGGACCCTCGTAGGTCCGGCGCCTGTTCTCCCCTACTTCTCCGAGAGCACCTCAAGCTTGATCACATTCTTGACGGGATTTCTCCAGTCCTCGCCCTGCAGGGCCTTGGCGCCACCCACGATGGTGAGGATCAGCCAGCCGAGGCCCATGAACGGAATCAACCAGCCAAAGATGTCGAGGTTGGTGATGCCGCCGAGAATGGCAACCAAGACGAACGCGATCGAAGAGATCAGCTGGAAATTGAAGGACTTCGCCGCCTCTCTGCGCGCGTACGTTCCGGGTGTGGACAGCGCGTAGACCAGGCCCGGACCGAAGAGCCACAGGAAGAAGACCGAGAAGTGAGCGACCGCTGCCGCTCCGCGGCCCGCCTGCTCGCGGGTCTCCGGCCGAACCAAGGGCTGGTAGGCGGGATGGATGCCGAGCGCGCGGGACGGGCTCGGCACCTGGACTAGGCCGTAGAAGGCTTCGTTGAGTTCTTTGCGGGTGACCGCCGTCAGGACTTGCCCTATTCGGTGGTCGAACTCGGATTCACTGATCCGGCCATCGGCGTAGGCGTCCTTGAGCCAGGATTCGGCACGGTCACGCTGTTGTGGGGTGACCTGCATCTTGAGACTAGGGTGCTCATAGATCGCATTCATACTGACCAGCATCGTTTCGCCGCGAGTCATCCACCATCAGGCACTCCCCCGGACCTACCCCCAATGCGGCCAGGAGCCGTCATGCCACCCGGCGCCCTACCAGCTGCCGCTGCCGCCTCCGCCGCCTCCGCCACCGGAAAAGCCGCCGCCGCCAAAGGCGCTGCCACCACCAAAGCCGGTGCCACCAGCGCCTGAGGAGGATGCCACCGGCGTGGCCGCCGATGTCAGGCTGCTTGTCAGGAAGGCGGTGTTGAAAGCGGTCATCTGATAGTTGCCGACGTACCAGTACGGTGTCTGGTTTGGCAGCCGACCCATCGCCACTAAGTCTCCGCAGATCTTGGCCCAGCGGTCGGCCAGCTCGAAGATGATCGCCCAGGGTAGGTACTTCGAGAAGATGTCCTCACCCTCCTCGAACTTCAGCTGGTCGGCTTCCGCCGTAGCAAGGTAGGTCCGGAAGCCCTCGACCTGGTCACAGACCGCTCGACCTTCGGCCGTCCGTTGCCCTCGCTTGAGTTTG
>JBKPEY010000408.1:0-4045 GCA_046744405.1 Actinomycetota bacterium | reverse complement strand
GATCAACTCCATGGCCGAGATGAACTTCATCACACCGGCCCAGGCGACCACGTACTCCCAGAAGCTGCCGAAGTTCCCCAAGGTCCCGGCAAACCAGCGTTACGGCGGACCAAAGGGCTTCTTGATGAAAATGGTCGAACGTGAGCTCGGTGCGGCCGGTTTCGACTCTTCCCAGATCAGCGGCGGCGGTCTCAAGATCACTACCACTTTTGACAAGGATGCCCAGCAGGCCGCTGTCGAGTCAGCGCAGAAGTACACCAAGGAATCGGCAAGAGCCGTCGGGCGAAAGTCATCGAAGCTGCATGCCGCGATAGCGTCGGTTGATGTGAACAGCGGCGAGGTGCTCGCCCTCTACGGCGGACCGGACTTTGTCAAGAATTCCCGGAACTGGGCTACGACACCACGCCCCACGGCCTCAACGTTCAAGGCGTACGCCCTGGCAGCGGGCCTGAAGGACGGGTTCAGCCTGCTCGACACGTTCAACGGCAACACCTGGACCCCACCAGGCGACAAGAACCCAGTACGCAACGAGTTCAGCCACCAGTACGGCCAAAAAGTCGATCTGATCAGAGCCACCAGTGATTCGATCAACACCGCTTTCGTGGATCTCACTACTCAGATGGACAACGGTCCGCGCAAGATCATGAAGATGGCGCGAGCAGTAGGGGCGCCCAAGGGACCCGGCTGGGACAACAATGACCGCATTCCGCTAGGGACCGCGGAGGTGAGCCCGCTCGCTCAGGCCAGCGCGTACGCGACCTTCGCCAACGACGGCGTCGCCGTGCCCAACCACGTCGTGCGTGAGGTGCGGGACCGCAAGGGAAGGTTGATCTACGAGGCGCATCAGGAGAAGAAGCGCGCGATCAGGGACGACATCGCACACGATGTCACCTACGCCCTTTCCAATGTGGTCGAGCAGGGCACGGGCCGCGCGGTGCAGACCCTGGATCGCCCGGTGGCCGGCAAGACGGGGACCAAGGACCGCAAGAACGCCGACGGATCCAGTGACATTGTCTCGGCCTGGTTTGTTGCCTACACCAGGCAGGTCTCGACCGCTGTCATGTACGTCGCCGGCAGTGACGGCAATGGTGATCTTGACAACTACGCCCGGCCGGGCGACAACACGTTCTTCGGTGGCACGTATCCGGCCTTGACCTGGGCTGAGTACATGAAGACCGCGACCAAGGGCCAACCGGTCAAGGACTTCCCGGCGCCGGCGTATGTGAACAAGGACCAAGCTGCACAGCCCAGCCAGACGGTGCAGGAGACCCTGGAGCCCACCGATGAGCCCACCACCGAGGCTCCTAAGCCCAAGCCACAGCAAACGTGGAAGTGGCCGCCAGGTTGGCCGACTCCTAATGCAACGGCCACAAACCCCAAGCAAGGTCCTGGAGGCAGCAAGACGACGTCGCCTCGGTGGAGGCGCCTCCAGCCGACCGGGGATCCAACCGGACAAGGTTAAGCAGAGTCCCGACCGTGATCGACGCCCGATTGGCTCACACCCTGCCATCGGCGACTGACGATTTTGTCGCCCATGTCAGCCAGCGAATCGGCGGGCCGCTGGGACGCTACGCCGCGGCCGGCACAGCCTGGTGGAATCCGCTGCGGGTCACACTGCTGGTCGGGACGCTCGTCTACCTCACAGGCGTCATGTTCCGTCTGCCTTGCCGGATCACCGAGGCGGGGCAACCTCCGCCCGATCACTTCAAGTACCTCTGCTACTCCGACATCGGACTGCTGTACGCCGGTCGTGGACTGCTGCAAGGCAACACTCCGTACCTGGACTCCGGCAACTACCCGATCTTGGAGTATCCGGTACTGACCGGCTGGTTTCTGGAGGTTGAGCGCCTGCTCACTCGAGTGCTCGGTGGCCTGCAGGGGCCCGAGCTGACCGACCAGCAACAGATCAACTCCACGTTGATCTTCATCGATGTCAATACCGTGCTGCTCGGCGCTTTGTTCTTGATCACGCTCTGGGCTTTGGTGCGTACCCCGGTCGGGCGGCCCTGGGATGCCATGATGTTGGCTGCCTCACCCTGTGTCGCGGCTGCCGCCTTGATCAACTGGGACATGCTGCCGGTAGCTCTGACAGCGCTCGCCATGGCCTTCTGGTCGGCACGAAAACCTGGCCTGACCGGCGTCATGCTGGGTTTAGGCGCGGCAGCGAAGCTTTATCCCGCATTGCTGCTCGGCCCGGTCTTCCTACTCTGCCTGCGAGCCAGAAAGATGGGCGACTTCGTCATGACGTTGTCGACTTTCCTGGTCAGCTGGGGTTTGGTCAATCTGCCGGTGCTGCTGCTCTCCCCGGACGCCTGGTTCAGCTTTTGGCAATACAACAGCGATCGTAGCGGCGACCTCGGCTCGATCTGGTACGTGCTCTCCCTCGCCGGTCACCCAGTGCATTATCTCAACTGGGTCAGCGGCGGGCTGTTCCTGCTCTGCTGTCTTGGCATCCTGATCTTGATCTTGTACGCACCACGGCGGCCGCGGCTCGGTGCTATGGCGTTCCTGGTTCTTGCCGCCTTCCTGATGACCAACAAGGTCTACTCGCCACAGTACGTGCTCTGGATGTTGCCATTAATGATCTTGGCTCGACCAAAGTGGCGCGATTGGTTGATCTTCACAGCGGGAGAGTTGATCTATTTCGTGGCCATCTGGTGGCACCTAGGCGGTTTTCTCACACCGGGGGACAGCTCACCCGACCGGATCTACTGGTTTTCTGTGGTGCTCAGGCTCTGCACCCAGGGCTGGGTGGTGATCATGGTGGTTCGTGATGCGGTGCGACCGGCACATGATCCGGTACGCCTCCAGGGCGTTGACGATCCCACCGGAGGCATACTCAGTGAGGCGCCCGATGCACGCTGGTACCGAGTCTTCGCCGGAACCACGGTCCCGAGGCGTGGCGTGTGATGGTGCAGCACGTGCTGCCCCGGCGAACCAGCGCAGTCGCTGCTTCGAGCGAGACCGCCTTCTCAGGACGGATCGTGGTTCAAGCCTGGCTGGCGAGCCGCGGGATGATCTTCGCCGTTGCTCTGGTATTGGCCCTGGTGGAGCACCGAACACTCAGCAACATGGTGAGCAACTGGGATGTGCAGCACTTCGCAAACCTAGCCGCCGGTGGTTATCTTGCCGAGCCTGACGGCACCTTGATGGCCTTCTTTCCAGGCTGGCCGGCGATCCTGTGGCTGTTTGATCAGCTGGGAGTGCCGGTCGCGATCAGCGGTGTGATCATCTCCACCGCCTGCTCGGCCGTCGCGGCCGGAGCGCTGTACCGACTGGGCGGTCGATGGGCGGCGGTCGCCTGGCTCTTCGCACCGACTGCTGTATTCACCGTGGTGCCCTACACCGAATCGCTGTTCTGCGCTCTGGCGTTCTGGGCCTGGGAACGGGCACGCGCCGATCAATGGCTGGTCGCCACACTGCTTACCACGCTCGCCTGCACGGTACGGATATCGGGGCTCTTCCTCGTCGGCGCACTGCTCGTCATGATCATGACGAGTCGCAGTTCCGCCGCGCTGAAGCTTCGATGCACCACCCTGATGCTGATTCCGCTGTCGATGATCATGGCGTTCGCAACCTATCTGTACGCCGTGACCGGCACCTGGACGGCCTGGTATCGCGCGCAGTCCACCGGCTGGGTACGCGAGCTGACCTGGCCATGGGATTCGTTGCGAAACACCATCCCGGCAATCGTGCCGGGCGCCTATGCAGATCATCCATGGTGGGCAGCGGTATTTCGCGCCGAGATGATCTCCATGGCAGTCGGTATTGGCGTGACCATCTGGTGCATCGTGGTAAGCCTACGAGCACGAAAGTCTGCTGATTCGGTGTCTCTGCTGATTCCGGAGGGGACGACCCCCCCGAGCCCCCCCGGGTCGGGACGCACCATGTGGGGGGAGGCGAGCTGGGTCGGCGTACAAGTTCTGGCTTTCTCCTTGTCGTACTGGTTCTTCTCGGTCAATCGCGCGACGTTGCTCTGGTTCCCGTTATGGATCATGATCGCTCGCTGGATTGAAGGCGGTTCTCGGCCGCTGCATCGGGTGCT
>JBKPEY010000273.1:0-2197 GCA_046744405.1 Actinomycetota bacterium | reverse complement strand
GATCTCCATCTGTACGAGACCATGGGCGCCTTCATGAGTCCTGGTGACGTGTTGGGCCACGAGGCGATTGGCATCGTGCTCGAGGTCGGGCACGAGATTACTTCGATCCGTCCCGGCGACCGCGTTGTCGTCCCCTTCCAGATTTCCTGCGGTCACTGCTGGATGTGTGAACGTTCGCTCTACACCCAGTGCGAGACGACCCAGGTACGCGGTGAGGGCAGCGGGGCTGCGTTGTTCGGCTACTCCAAGCTGTACGGCCGGGTGCCAGGCGGTCAAGCCGAATACCTCCGGGTACCGGAGGCCCAGTTCACCCACATCCTGGTGCCAGAGGGACCACCGGATGACCGCTTCATCTATCTCTCGGACGTCCTGCCGACCGCCTGGCAGGCGGTGGAGTACGCCGGAGTGCCCGATGGTGGCTCCTTGTTGATCTTGGGACTGGGCCCCATCGGTGATATGGCGAGCCGGATCGCCCAGCAAAAGTGGATCGACACCATCATTGCTGTGGATTTGGTGGATGAGCGGCTGGCCCGGGCGATAGCCCGCGGCATTCAGGTCATCGACCTCCGGGAACACGAAGATGATCTTGCCGATGTGATACGCGAGCTGACTGACGGCCGGGGTCCAGACTCGGTGATCGATGCAGTCGGCATGGAGGCGCACGGCTCGCCGACGGCAGCTTTTGCGCAGCGCGTCACGGCCTATTTGCCCGACATGGTCACCGAGCCGCTGATAAAGAAGGCCGGCCTTGATCGGCTCGCCGCGCTGTACACCGCCATCGAGACCGTGCGCCGGGGCGGCACTGTCTCGCTGTCGGGTGTCTACGGTGGCATGGCCGATCCAATGCCGATGATGTCGTTGTTCGACAAGCAGATTCAGCTGCGGATGGGTCAGGCCAATGTGAAGCGCTGGATTCCGGACATCATGCCGTTCTTGACCGAGGAGGATCCGCTCGGCGTGGACGAGTTCGCCACTCATCGGCTGCCGCTTGCTGAGGCGCCAGCTGCGTACGAGATGTTCCAGCGCAAGGCCGACGGTGCGGTCAAGATCATGCTCAAGCCCTGGGCCGGATCCGGCAATGATCATCACTGATCGCTGATCGCTCTGGCCAGCATGTTTACCTTCTGATTCGTCTGGGTACCCCGATGCCTGTCCACATCGATCCGATTGGAGAAAGTCGTGACGAGCCCTACTTACGATCCGACGGGCCGGCCTGCTGAGCCGGGCGTCGAAGAAACCAACCCACCCCTCGGAGAAGCCGCGCAGCCCGGCACGTTCGCAGAATCTGAGCTGGACTATGGCACAACCGAGGTGGGTAGCACGCAATACGGCGAGCCGACCGGATCAGATACCGGGTCGGGCTCGACCGTCGGTACTGCCAGGAGCGAGGCGGCCAATGTGAAGGACACCGCCGTTGAGGCGGCGGCAGGCGTCAAGGATGTCGCCAAGGGCGAGGCCTCGAATGTGGCCCAGGAGGCCAAGTATCAGGCCCGGAGCCTGATGGACCAGACCCGCTCTCAGCTGCGCGGCCAGGCCAGCAACCAGCAGTCGGCGCTTGCCGAGAGGTTGCACGGATGGGCATCCGAGCTTGGCTCGATGGCCTCGAAGGCCGATGACTCTGGCCCGATGAGCGATCTTGCTCAAGAGGCGTCCCGCCGCGTTGGCGAGATTTCCCACTGGCTTGACAATCATGAGCCTGCTGATCTTATCGATGAGGTCAGGCGGTTCGCCCGCCGTCGGCCGGCCGCCTTCTTGGCCATCGCTGCCGCGGCAGGCGTGCTGGCAGGCCGAGTCACGCGCGGTGCCGTTGCTGCAAACACCAGTGTTGACTCCGACAGCGAGTCGAGGCCGGCCCGGGCGTACGACAGCGGTGGCTACGACTATGACAGTGGCGCATACGGCACTCGGACGTACCAAGACAGCGGCTACGCCCCGCGTTACGGCGATACCGGCGTACCAACGGGAGCTGGCTATCAAGGTGCAGGCGCAGGGCCGACCGGGACGTACCCGGACGCAGGGGTGACAACCGGCACTGCGTATCCAAACGTGACGCCTGTTGGTGACGAGGCAATCTACCCGCCACCAACCGAAGGTGAGGTACGTCGATGACGGACTACGCAGGGCAGGCGGCTCCGCAGCGCCAGTACCGCGAGGACGTCCCAGATCCCAACGCCGGAACGAAAAGTATCGGCGACGC
>JBKPEY010000201.1:0-4083 GCA_046744405.1 Actinomycetota bacterium | reverse complement strand
GCCGCGCCAGTCGAAGTAGCCGATGGCGCCTACATCGCAGCTGGCTCGACGATCACCGGCAATGTCGGGCCTGGTGATCTTGGGGTAAGTCGGGGCCGACAGCGCAACGTGTCCGGTTGGGTAGCGCGTAAGCGGGCCGGTACCAAAACCGCGCGAGCCGCTGAGGCGGCGCTCGAGCAGAAGGAGCCGTCGTGAGCGGTCTCAAGCGGCCGAACGAAAAACACCTCATGCTTTTCTCCGGGCGGGCACACCCGGATTTGGCAAACGAGGTGGCCGAGCTGATGAACGTCGAACTCGTCCCGACGCGCGCGATCACTTACGCCAATTCCGAGATCTATGTTCGCTTCGACGAGTCGGTACGCGGCTGCGACGCCTTCGTTATCCAAAGCCACGCTGCCCCCGTCAATGAGTGGACGATGGAGCAGTTGATCATGGTTGATGCACTGAAGCGGGCATCTGCCAAGCGGATCACTGTTGTCGCCCCGTTCTATCCCTACGCCAGGCAGGACAAGAAGCACCGCGGCCGCGAGCCGATCTCTGCTCGCTTGATCGCGGATCTGTTCCACACAGCCGGCGCCCACCGGATCATGTCGGTGGATTTGCACGCAGCGCAGATTCAGGGCTTCTTCGATGGGCCGGTTGATCATCTGTGGGCGCTTCCGGTGCTCTCGGACTACCTGGTGACCAAATACGACACCTCCGCGATGACAGTTGTCTCACCGGACGCCGGCCGGGTGCGAGTAGCCGATATGTGGACCGACCGGTTGAATTGCTCGCTGGCGATCATCCATAAGCGGCGCGACCCGAACGTTGTCAACACAGTCGCCATTCACGAGGTCGTCGGCGAGGTCGAAGGACGCGTCTGTCTGCTGGTCGACGACATGATCGACACAGCGGGCACGATTTGCCAGGCAGCCGAGGCATTGAAGGCGCGTGGCGCGAAGGCAGTGATTGCTGCGGCCACTCATGCGGTGTTGTCTGGTCCTGCCGTCGACCGGCTGAAGGCGACGGAGTTCGAAGAGGTGATCGTCACCAACACCTTGCCGATTCCGGAGGATCGTCGCTTCGACGCCCTCACCGTGCTGTCGATCGCACCTCTGATCGCCCGGGCGATTCGTGAGGTCTTCGAGGATGGCTCGGTTACCAGTCTCTTCAACGGACAGGCGTAAGGGCACGGATCGCGCGAACTCAGTTCCGCTTGGCGAGAATGATCCACTCGGCGAGTCGGGACGGATCGGCCGACCATCGAAGTGTCCCCACTGGTCCGCGATGACGAAACCGGTCGCTTTCCAGGCCGTGTGTTACCGCCTGCCAGGAGGGGAATCACCTGTCCCGGCTGGGAACGCCAATTGGCGACTATGGGGCCTTGTCGGCTAAGGTTGAGCGGTTGCCTCGGCGAGGGTCGCAGGACCGTGATCGACTAGGTCGAACGAGCTGCGTCCCCCTCGCTGAGCTTGATCGAAATTGCAGACGAAAGTTTCCGAGGAGTTCGTTCGTGCCTGAGGTGAAGCTCACAGCTGAACTGCGTACCGAGTTCGGCAAGGGTGCCGCCCGCCGGATCCGTCGCGCACACAAAGTGCCCGCCGTGCTGTATGGCCACGGCACTGACCCGATCCACATATCCCTGCCCGGCCACGAAACCCTGCTGGCATTGCGAACGGCCAACGCCCTGCTGTCAATCGAGGTCAACGGCAACTCCCAGCTCGCACTGCCCAAACAGGTTCAGCGTGATCCGCTAAAGCACACCATCGAACACGTCGATCTCGTTATTGTGCGGCGTGGTGAGAAGGTCACCGTCGACGTGCCGGTGCATGTCGAGGGCGAGGCCGGTCCAGACACATTGATCGTTGTTGATCACAACAGCATTCCCGTGGAAGCTGAGGCGACTCACATCCCGCAGCAGATCGTGGTTTCTGTTGAAGGTCTGTCAGCTGGGACTCAGATCCTGGCCAGTGATCTCAAGCTTCCGACGGGTTCGAGGGTTGATCTTGATCCGGAGACTTTGATCGTCAACGTCACGAACGCTCCGACCGCCGAGGCTCTGGAGGCAGAGCTGGCCGAGGCCGAGGCGGAGGCAGGCATCGAGCCAACCATGGCTGCGACCGCCGAGCCGACCCCGGAAGAGGCGCCGGCCGAGTCCGAGACCGCCTAGCCGCGAGCTGCGGATGCCATGAGGTCATGGCTGGTCGTTGGGCTCGGAAATCCCGGTCCCGCCTTCGAATCGCACCGGCACAATGTCGGCTACAAGGTGGCCGAGGAGCTAGCCCGCCGCATGCAGATCCGGTTTCGGGCCGCGCGTGGGATGCGCGCGGAGGTAGCTGAGGGAAGAATCGGACCGCCCGGCGGCGACGGCCCGCGGCTGATCCTGGCCAAGTCCCGCACGTTCATGAACGAGACTGGCTGGGCGGTTACGCGCTTGCTCGGCTATTACAAGCTCGAGCCCTCGCAGATGATCGTGGTCCATGATGAGCTCGACATCGACCCTGGCCAGCTGCGGGTCAAGTTTGGCGGTGGCGACAATGGCCACAATGGGCTGAGATCGATCCGCACAGCGCTCAGCACCGGCGACTTTTATCGCGTACGCGTCGGTGTGGGCCGCCCACCCGGCCGCCAGGACCCAGCCGATTTTCTGCTCAGCGATATCCCGGCCAGTGCTCGAGAGGCCATTGCGGTCGAGATCGGTCGTGCCGCGGATGCGGTGGAATCGCTTGTGGTGGCCGGGCTCGACAGGACCCAAAACTCCTTCAACACCTGACGCGTCGCCCGACCTTCCTGCTCTTTCCTAGACTTCTGCACTGTGCCTGACTACCGAGCCCACTTCGACGCCGACGTTGAGTTTGTCAATGGCGGCAGGCTGACTGCTGAAGGATTTCGGCTCGATATCCCTGGTCCCAACCTCTCAAATGCCGAAATCGCCGAGCTGTTCATCCAACACCTAGGTCTCACCCTGGTCGGCAAGGTCCGGCTTCAGTCAGTCCAGATCGTCGAGGAAGCCCACAGGGGCTCGCGTGGCGTTGCCACAGCGCCCACGGCCACCTCGCGCCGCCGGCTCGTGGATCTCAGCCACACCATCACCGCCGGCTTGGTTACCTATCCGGGAATACCAGCCCCCAGCGTTCACCCTCACCTGACACGAGAGGAATCGCGGTCCCATTACGCGGCTGGCACGGAGTTCGCGATCGACGTAATTACCCTGGCCGGCAATACCGGGACCTATCTGGACAGCCCTTATCACCGCTACCCCGATGGTGCTGATCTTGCTGATCTTGAGCTGGAGACATTGGTCGAGCTGCCGCTTGAGTTGTTCCGGCTGACCGATGCCACTGAGCGCGGGATACCTCCAACCGCCTTCTATGACCGTGACCTCAACGGCGCAGCGGTGCTACTGCACACCGGCTGGGATCGGCACTTTGGTACACCCGCGTACCCGACTGGTGCGCCGTACCTGACCGGTGAAGGCGCGGCGTACCTGGTCGAGGCCGGCGCTGTCCTGGTCGGCATCGACTCGATCAACATCGACGACGCGGAGACCAGCAGGGAGCGTCCGGCACATTCCCAGCTACTCGCGGCCGGCGTACACGTCGTCGAACACCTCACCAATCTGGCCGCTGTACCGCCGACCGGTGCTCGTTTCACGGCCGTACCGCCGAAGGTGCGCAATTTCGGGACCTTTCCGGTCCGCGCATTCGCCCGGCTGCCTTGAGCGGGATCTGCCGGACCGCCGGTTACTCACCGGGCCTTGAGTAACGCATCCGATCGACCATGCCCGGCACACTGTTTCTCGTGGGTGCCGAGAACCGAGGGCATCGCTCAGGGCGGGTGACCGCTGCCCAGCGTTCACCGCGGAGCGGAAAGTCCACGACGACAGCTCCATCGAGCTCACTGGACATGGACTGATGCTAGGTCCCCAAGACCGTCGGTGACGGTGAACACAAACCGCTCAGACATCGCCAAGCCGGTAACCTCTCTGGGTGACCCTCACGGGACTCGTTGATCTTTTTTGTACTGAATCCACCGTCGCCGAGACCATCGCTTATGCCCGCGCCCGGCGACAGTCAGTGCTCGACATCACCTCACCGGCGC
>JBKPEY010000309.1:0-3244 GCA_046744405.1 Actinomycetota bacterium | reverse complement strand
GGCTCGGTGAGTTCGCCGTAGGTCACTTCGCCAACCAAAGACGGAGTGACCCAATGCGCATCGCGCGCGTCCTCGCGTGGCACGTCGATGAACGGCGAGGTCTTCCGGCTCAGCTTGTCCAGCCGGGCTTGGATGTCATCGAGCTGTCGGTCGTTGAAGCCAGAGCCCACTCGGCCGACGTAGTGCAGGCCGTCCGTGGTCGGGATTCCCATCAGCAGCGATCCGACTCCGCCGCTACGGCGGCCGTGGCCGGGGCGCCATCCGCCGATCACCACTTCCTGCGCTCGATGAAGCTTGATCTTGAGCCAGGTATGGGAGCGCCGTCCCGGCTGGTAGGTCGAATTGCGGCGTTTCGCAACGACACCTTCGAGTTGAAGTCGATCGGCAGTCGCCATGGCTGCCCGTAGGTCACCATCAAATGTCGGCGGTACCTGAATCAGTGAGCCAGGCTGCCCGGGTACCACGCCTTCTAGAATGGCCCGGCGTTCCTCGTAGCTCTTCTTGATCAAGGACTGTCCGTTCAACTCGAGGATGTCGAAGAGCATGAGTTGCGCTGGGTAGGCCTTTGCGACGCGGTCGATATCGGTCGGCTTGGTGAGATTGATCCGGTGTTGCAGCAGCCCAAAGTTGGGGCGCCCGGCGGAGTCGGTGACCACCACCTCGCCGTCCAAGATCGCGGTCTCGACGTTGATCTTGGTGAGCTCGTCGGCGACTTCAAAATAAGCCCTGGTGTCGTCCCGGCCTTTTCGGCTCCGAAGGTTCACGCGTCCGCCGGCTAGATAGGCGATGGTGCGTACGCCGTCCCATTTCATCTCAAATCCCCAGCCGGACTCATCGCCGAAGCGACCGGCCTCGACCAGGGTTGCAAGCATCGGTTCCAGCTGCTCGGGAAACTCGATTTCCTCCGCAAAATCGCGCGGCGCATCCACAGCCTGAGGATGGATCACGCTGTCGTCTGGATCGGTCTCCATGAGGTGCATTAACCAATTCTTTTCGGGCTGGGAATCTCCGCTGCCGGTGTGGATCAGGGCGAACTTCCGCACTCCGCCAAGCCCGCCGTCCGGATGCCCAAAGAGGGTGACGATCACCTCCCTGCCCTCACGCCATTTATGAAGCCGATAAGTGCCGGTGTCCCAGACCCGCATTGCGCCCGCACCGTACTCACCTTTGGGAATCCTTCCGTGGAACGTCAGGTACTCCATCGGATGATCTTCGGTGCGCACTGCGAGGTGGTTGATCCTCGGGTCGGTAGGCGGAGCCTTGGGCACTGCCCAGCTGGCCAGAACTCCGTCGTGTTCCAGTCGGACGTCGTAGTGCAGCCGGCGGGCATGGTGCTCCTGGATGACGAATCGAAAGGCGTCAGCTTGCTGATCCGGTGGCCCGGCCGGCACCGGCTCTGGCGTCTTCGTGGGATCTCGCATGCTCCGGTAAGTGGCGAGGCGGTCGCCTAGGCTGTGCTGATCGGGTACTTGGGGAGCCAGTGGTGCAAGCGCGTCTCCAAGATCAGTAAGTCGCGCGAGCACCTCCTCGTACTCGAGCTGGCGAAGTCCAGGGTCTTCCAGCTCCTCCCAGGTTCGCGGCGCGGCAACCCACGGCCGCTCTCGGCCACGCAGCGAATAGGGCGAGACCGTCGTCTTGGCCCCGTTGTTCTGGCTCCAGTCGATGAAAACCTTTCCGTCTCGCTCCGAGCGCTTCATCGAGCTGATCACCAGGTCTGGATGATCAGATTCCAGCGCCCGGGCGAGCTCGCGAGCAACCTCAGTTGCCTGTTCTGGAGTTTGGGAACCGTCCAAGGGGGCGTACAGATGAATGCCTTTGCTGCCGCTAGTGACCGGGACCGGATCGTGGCCGATGTCGCGGAGAATGTCACGTGCGAGCTGGGCGATCCACGCACAGGTCACCAGATCCACGCCGGGACCCGGATCAAGATCAAGAACGAGGCGATCAGGATTCTGCGGCTGCCCGTCGAGTCCGAACCGCCATTGCGGTACGTGGATCTCCAGTGCGGCCAGCTGGGCCAGCCAGCTGAGCGTGGCGAGATCATTGATCACCGGGTAGTCGTTGTCATGATCTTTATGTGAGATCGTGCGACGCGGCACCCAATCGGGTGTACCTGCGGCCAGATCCTTGTTGAAGAAGACGGTAGGTCGCACTCCCTTGACCTCTGCGACGCCATCAGGCCAGCGTTTTCGCGTCGCCGGACGATCACGCAGATGTGGCAGCATGGTCGGACCAACCTGTGCGTAATAGGACAAGACGTCGGCTTTGGTGGTATGAGTCTTGGGATAAAGCACTTTGTCAAGGTTCGTGAGCTTGATGGTGCGGCCCTCGACGGTCACCACCTGGTCACGCGATGCCTTGGCCATAGAGCCAGTATCGACTTGTCAACGTAAACGCCGAAATATACCTACGCGGATTTCGCCAGGAAGGAATGGGTAGTAGGCGAATCATGAGGGCTATCTGGAAGGGAGCCATCACCTTTGGTCTGGTGAATGTGCCGATCAAGCTTTATCCGGCAACCGAAGACCACGACATCAGCCTCCACCAGGTCCACGATGCCGACGGCGGCCGGATCCGCTACGAGCGCCGCTGCGAAGTGTGTGGCAAGGTGGTCGAGTACGCCCACATCGACAAGGCGTACGCCGAGGGCAAAACCACTGTGGTGCTTACTGATGAGGACCTCAAGTCACTTCCGGAGGAGCGCAGCCACGAGATAGAAGTTGTCGAGTTCGTCCCCTCGGAACAGATCGATGAGATCATGTTTGACCGCAGTTACTTCCTGGAGCCGGACAAGGCGGCCGCCAAGCCGTACGCGCTGTTGCGGCGAGCGCTCGAGGAAACTGATCGGACCGCAATCGTGCAGTTCTCGTTGCGCCAGAAGACCCGGCTGGGGGCCCTGCGGTCGCGCGAGAAGGTCTTGATGCTCCAGTCGCTGCTGTGGGACGACGAAGTACGGGAGGCGGACTTCTCAAGCCTCAAGGAGGACGTGCGGGTAGCACCGCAGGAGCTGAAGATGGCGATGTCTCTCGTCGACAATTTGGCTACCGATTTCAACCCGGAGAAGTTCAGCGACGAGTATCAAGATCAGCTGCGAAAGTTGATCGCCGCCAAGCTCGAGAAGGGCGACGCCTTGGACACCGCTGCCACCTTCGGCGAGCAGGAGGAAGATCAAGCCGACCGGGGTGAGGTTGTCGATCTGCTGGAGGCGCTGCGGCGCAGTGTCGAGGAGAACCGCGCTGCCCGT
>JBKPEY010000178.1:0-5805 GCA_046744405.1 Actinomycetota bacterium | reverse complement strand
GTCACGATCGGCACCACTTGAGTCAGCCGAGCAACGCTCCAACGCTCCAGCCGTACCGGCTTCCATAGGCCAGCAGTACGCAGATCAGGCCCCCAGTCCCAGCCGAAGCTACAGGCCATCTTGCGGATGAAGTTGAACGGCGCATCTGGGTACGCGCTCGGCCGATCGCCGAGCCGTGTCCGTTCAGCCTCTGCGTATGCAGTTGCGGAATCAAGATCAACTTCCAGCTCCAGCGGGGCGCCGCTCAGGTGCGATGAGATGTCGAAGCGGTACGAGCGGTGCATGTTGTAGGTACGGCCGAGCTCGACCTTTTCGGAACCTTCACCGACTCGTACGGTCCCAATCGTGTCAATGCCTTCGAAGACCAGATCGACCCGCTCGCCAGTGCTGCTGGGCTCGAGTGGGACCGTACCGGGATCTAGCACCGTCGCATAGCGCCAGTCGACGTCATACATCCATCTCAGGGCGGCCTCATTGCCGTCCAGGTAGGGATCCGAAATGACGCCAGCCGCCATCAAGTCGGTGTGCACACACCCTGGGACCTCGGCCGAATAGATCTCAGGCACGCGTCCTGCGGGGTCGCCACCAATGGCACGGACGCTCCAGTCCGTGCGCAAATCTGTGCGCAGCATCTCCGGCCGAGGTCAGGCTCTTAGGCGAGCTCACCCGCCTGCTGCAGCTCTTCGCGCAGGTCGTGCAGCTCAAGCTCCTCGTGCAGCTTCGGCACATCGGCGAGGAGGCGTTTGGTGTACTCGTGCTGCGGGTTGAAGATCACCTCGTCGGTCTTGCCCTGCTCCACCATCACGCCGTGCTCCATGACCAGCACCCGGTCGGCCAGATAACAAGCCTGACCGATGTCGTGAGTGATGAACAGCACGGTCATTCCGAGTTGGTCACGGAGATCCTTGAGGACGTTGAGAACGTTGACCCGGAGCGATGCGTCGAGCATGGATGTTGCCTCGTCGGCGATCAGCAGCACCGGTTGCATCATGAGCGCCCTCGCGATCATGACGCGCTGCCGCTGTCCGCCCGAGAGTTGGTGCGGATAGCGGGCCAACACGCTGAGGTCCATGCCAACGTATCCCAGCGATTCCTCCAGGCGCTCCTGGCCCACGTTCTTGCCGACCATCAACATCGAGCGATCGAGGAGCTTGCCCACGGTGAAGAACTGATTGAAGGCGGAGAACGGGTCTTGGAAGACTGCCTGCACGTCTCGCCAGTACTCGGTACGAGCCCGTCCCTTGAGGTTTGTGACGTCCTTGCCCTGAAAGATCAGCTTGCCCGATGTGATGGGCATCAGCCCAAGCACCATTCTGGCCACAGTTGACTTACCTGAACCGCTTTCGCCCACGATGCAGGTGACCTGTCCCTTCTCGAGGCCAAATGAGACATCCTTAACCGCCTGGACCTGGTTCTTGCCGTGGCCAAAGGTCTTGACGATGTGCTCTGCGTTGTAGATTTCCTCAGTCATCAGTGAAACACCGCCGGAGCGTCGAAGAGGGAGCGGTCGAAGCTGCTCATGCCCTCGATTCTGGTATTCGCATAAGCCGGTTCCGGCGCCAGCACCGAACTCATCAGCGCCTGGGTATACGGATGCTCCGGACGCTCCACCACAATCTCGGTGGGTCCCAGCTCGACGATCTTGCCTTGATACATCACGGCAATCCTGTTCGCCGCGGTGCGGAGTACCGGCAGGTCGTGGGTCACGAAGATCACCCCAGACATGATCCTTTTCTCCAGCATCTCCAACAGCATCTCAATCAAGATCTTCTGCGATGTCACGTCGAGTGCCGAGGTTGGCTCGTCGGCAACCAGGAGCCGCGGATTGAGCAGCGTACTGATGATCGTCACCGTGCGCTGCTTCATGCCTCCGGAGAGCTGGTGCGGATACGCGTCGAGGACGCGGGGCGGCAGGCCCAATGTCGTCAGCCGCTCCCGAGCGCGGTCGAGCGCCTCTTCCTTGGAGATCTTGCTCTCGTGTGACCGCATTACGTCGTAGACCAGCTGGCGTATCCGCTTGGTGGGGCTGATCGAGTTCATCGCGCCCTGCGGCAGCATTGAAACCACCGCCCCACGCCAGGTACGCGGAATCTTGGCATGGCCACCCAGCTCTTGCACCTGGCCGTCGATCTCCAGCGTGCCTTCCTCCACATGTAGCGGCGGCCGAGCAATGAGCGAGATGATCGACCCGAGCGTGGTCTTTCCGCTGCCGGACTCGCCGGCCAGCCCGAGAACCTCGCCCTCCTCGATCTTGATCGACACATTGTCGACGGCTACCACATCCTTGCCTTCGGTGTAATACACCCCACGGATGTTCTCGGCATTGACCAGGGTGCCCATTAGCGCTCCCGTCCCGCTGAGACCGGCGTTTCGAGAAAGCCACCGCTTCCAACCGGACCGGCGTCGTCGCCCTCGATCGGCGTCTCGAGCTCCGTGCCCTCCTTGACGGCCTTCTTCCGCGCCGCCCGACCGCGACGTAGCCGCGGGTTGAATACCTCATTGAGGCTGGACTGCAAGAGCAGCAAGGAGAAAACGATCAAGGTCAGCATGAATGTCGGAGGGACGAATGCCCACCAGGCTCCGGTTCGTACCGACCCCCACTGAATGGCCCAATAGAGCATCGTGCCGAGACTGGTTGTGTTCGAGGCACCCAGCCCGAGCATGCTCAGCGTCGACTCGAACAAGATGGCGCCGGAGATCTGCAGGATGCACGCCATAACGACATACGAGAGCAGGTAAGGCAGGACGTCGCGGCGCAGGATTGACCAGAATCCGGCTCCGGAGAGCTTCGCCACGTCGATGTGCTCGCGGGTTCGGATGCTGCTGGATTGTGCGCGTACTGCGCGAGCCACCCAGAACCAGGCAGTAAATCCGATCACGAGAGCCAGGGTGTAGAGATTGCGTTTCGGCAGTGACACCGAAACCAAGATGATGATCACTAGCACCGGGATGGCCAGGCCGACGTTCACAATGGCGCTCAGCACATCGTCTAGCCAGCCGCCGCGGTAGCCGGCAACTAGACCGACCACCAGGCCGATCGCGGTTCCAATGAGGCCGGCCAGCAGGCCGATGATCAGCGAGGTCCTGGTGCCGTAAACCAGATTGGAAATGACGCTCTGGCCCTCATTGTCGGCACCGAGAATGAGAGGGCCGCAACACCGCGGCTGCTCGTATAGCCCGCCGACCGTGGCATCCGGGTTGGTCGACACGATCAGTGGTCCGAGCAACCCGACAAGGATTACGAAGGCGACCAGGACGGCAGCCACCCAAAACCTAGGACTCAGCCCACGTAAACTCATTAGCGTTCTCCGCTCTGGACTGCCCGTATCCGGGGATCGATGAAGCCGGTGAGAATGTCAGCGGCAAGGTTGGCAATGAGCACGGCGATCGTGATTATCAGAGTGATCGCCGAAATCACCGGGTAGTCGTTCTGGCCGATGGCGGCGAACAACAAGCTGCCGAGGCCGGGGTAGGAAAACACCAGCTCGGTGATCAGGCCGCCGGTGATAAGGGCGGCAATGGACAGCGCCAGGCCCGTGAACTGCGGCAGCATGGCGTTGCGGAAGATATAGCGGACCGTGTGGCCTTCCTTGACGCCCAGACCACGGTTGTAATTCACGTAATCCGAGCCGAGCTCGTAGATGGCCATGGACCGCATGCCGACCGCCTGGCCTCCGATGTAGACCAAGACGAGCGACCAGAACGGTAACCACCAGTAGGTAATGGCGTCACCGAAGAACGCCAAGGAAAACTCCGGCGACAAACCGAAGGAGTACGCCCCACCGACCGGCAGGACGCCCCCCTTCACGGCGACCAGGAACAGCAGAATGATGGCCAGCGCGAACGGCGGGACGCTGGAGAGGAACAGTGACCCGATGAAAGCGCCCCGGTCCAGCCAGCCACCCTTGAACGCTGCGACTGCTCCGAGCAGATTGCCGACAATCCAACCGACGATGATCGCCGGAAGCATGATCGCGAGGCTCCAGGGCAGCGCCTGCCCGATCAGGGTGTTGACCGAGGCTGGATACTGCGCAAACGACGTGCCGAGGTCACCCTGGAACACGTTGCCGATATAGATGAAGAACTGCTGCCAAAGCGGCTTGTCGAGGCCGAACTCCTTCATGAATTGCTCGTGGATCTGCTGCAGTTGTTCACCTCCGGCGCCTCCACCCTGAGCAAGCTGGCCGACGATGGCGTCGACCGGATTGCCCGGGATGAGGCGAGGAAGGAGGAAGTTCAGCAGCAGGGCGACGACGAAGACCACGAGGGTCCATGCCACCTTGCGTCCGATGTATCTCGCTAGCGCCATGTTTGCCGCCTTCGCTCCTTCATGTCGGGCTTATCGGTGATCTATGTGCCGACCTTCTTGATCTTGAACAGCCACTGGATGCCCGCGCCGCTCCACATGGGGGGAGCGTATGGGTTCTCTTCGGTCGGGAAGTTCTCCCAGTTGCCCGCATTGAACTCATAGAACGAGAGCGGGCGGTACATCAGCGGAACTACTGGAATGTTCTCGCGATAGATCTTGTCGAGGGCAGCGTACGCCGTCTTGGCCTCGGCATCGGACTTCGCACCGGCGGCAGCGTCCAGATGGGCCGCAACCTCGGAGTTCTTGAACCGGTTGTAGTTCCAGAACGCAGACTTGCCGTAATCCGCTACACCCCTGTCATCCAATGCGTCGCGGAAGCGAATCCAGGGGCTGGCTGGGCTGACCCCGGTGTAGCTGTACATGCAGAGGTCGAAATCGCCGTTCTGCATCCGAGATATCATCGTCGGCGCTTGAGGGAATTCGGTGCTGATGTCGATGCCGACTTCCTTGACCGACTTGGCCACGATCTCGCACGCGGTGTTCCAGTCGGTCCACCCGGTGGGGGTGATCAACTTCCAGCCGCCCAGCTTGGTACCATCCGGCAGCTCATAGATGCCGTCGGAGCCTTTCTTCGCCTTCAGCTCGTTCTCCAAGATGTCCTTCGCCTTGGCCGGGTCAAACTTCCAACCCTCAGCCTGCACCGCTGCGGAGTCGTAGAACTTGGACTCGTACCCGCTTGGGATGATCAGACTGGCGTTGGCCGGGTCGGAGTAGTCCGACATGGCGGTTGTGGCGATATTCGCGTAATCGATGCTGTAGGCAATGGCCAGCCGAACCTTTGGGTTGTCCAAGCCCTTCTTGTTCAAGTTGAAGATCAGGAATGGGATATTGCCTGGCACGTGATAGGGCTTCTTCTTGCTCCAGGTGCTGACCGGCTTGCCGGCCTCCCACATCTTCCAGATCTGAGCGGTGAACTGCTGACTGACATCGATTTCGCCGCTCTCCAACTTCAGGTCGCCATCGTTGTTGCTCTTGAAGATCGGGTGGTTGATGGTGGTCATCGGGGGCGTACCGAACGCAGTCTTGCCCCAGTAGTTGTCGTTCCGCTTGAGGTTGACCTGGGTCTGGTCGTACTTATCCAGCAAGAACGGGCCGGAGCCGATCGGCTTCAGATTCGTCTCTGAGGAAATCTTGTCCGGCGAAATGCTGCCGAAAACCGCCTTAGGCACGATGGCGACCGACGCGATGAAGTTCTTCACGATGATCGGGTTGTATGGCTTGGACTTCACCTTGAACTCGACGGTCCTCGGATCGGTGGCCTTGACCGAATCGATGTATTGCCAGAGCGTGGCGAAGGTCACCGGCGCAGTCTTGCCTAGCTCGAACGTGAAGGCGACGTCGTCGGCCGTAAGATCCGACCCGTCGGACCACTTGGTGCCATCCTGCAGCGGAAGAACGAACGTGTTGTCATCGGGCTGCTGCAGCTCCTTGGCAAG
>JBKPEY010000052.1:0-6016 GCA_046744405.1 Actinomycetota bacterium | reverse complement strand
ATGGTCGTACTGGCTCGCAATGGTGTCGCCGCCACCGGGAGCCCGTGGTGGGTCGACTCGCTCAACGTGTCGGCCGGCGAGACCTACGACATCGCGTTCGTAGCAAACAACCCCGGTATTTGGATGGACCACTGTCACAATCTCAAACACGCTGCCCAAGGCATGATCGCCCACCTGATGTATGAGGGATTGGACACGCCGTACCGGATTGCCGGAACAGCGGACAACCAGCCAGAGTGAGGCGGTTTTACACCTCAAACTCCGACTTGTCTGAAGAATGGCTACGTGTCCGACACGGCCCGGTTCGCCTTGATCATCGCGCTGACCAGCGCCGTGGTCCTTGCTGGGGTTTTGGTCAATCGGCTGTCGACGCGACTTCGCATTCCGGCACCAGTATGGATGCTTGCCGCTGCCGCGATCGGTGTGTTGGTTGTTCCCGGCGTACCGACCCCGCAGGACAGAACCGTCCAGCAAATCGTCTCGGTGGCGCTGGTCTTGATCTTGTTCAACGGCGGCCGGCACATCGGCTGGGTTCGGCTCCGGCCAGCGCTCGGATTGATCATCATCGTTGGCGTACTCGGTACCTTCCTGACCGCGGCCGCCGGCGGCGTCTTACTGCATCTGGCATTCGGACTAGCCTGGTACGTCGCTTTGCTGGTCGCAACTGCGGTATCCCCGACGGATCCCGCAGTGGTGTTCTCCGTCCTCGGTCAACAGGAAATCGCGGGTCGCAGCGGCACGATCTTGGAGGGTGAATCGGGGGCCAACGACCCGGTAGGAATTGCCTTGATGGGTGGGCTGCTGGCAGTTGGCGGGGTCAGCGGAGTTGCCTTCGGCCGGGTGGCGGCGGATTTCTTGCTTCAAATGACCGTCGGCTTGGCGGCGGGTGTTGCTGGCGGTATGGCCCTGCTGTGGTTCATGCGCCGGGTCTCACTTCCCAGTGAAGCGTTATATCCGCTGCGCACGCTCGCCACTGTGCTGCTGCTGTACGGCGTAACGACGCTGCTGCACGGATCGGGCTTTTTGGCCGTCTTCGTGGCGGGAATTGTCATCGGCAACCGCCGCGCGCCGTATCAGCATGAGATTGAACGGTTCCACGCAGCATTGGCTGGCCTTGCCGAGATCGTGGCATTCGTGATCTTGGGACTCACCATCGACCTCCGAGTCTTGGCCCGGATGGATGTATGGCTGCCTGGCATCATCCTTGGCTTGGCACTGGCTGTAGTGATCCGGCCACTTGTGGTTGGTCTCTGCCTGCTGCCCGCTGAGCTTGATCGTGGTGAGCGGGTGTTTGTGCTGTTCGCCGGGCTCAAGGGTGCAGTACCAATCTTGCTCGGCGAGCTGCTCCTTGCCGCGGACGTGCCGGATGCGCAACGACTGTACGGAATCGTCGTCGTGATAGTGATCTTCTCCGTTGTCGTCCAGGGCAGTCTGGCTCCAGTGGTTGCGCGCAGGTTGGGCGTACCGATGCAGCCCGTGAGACCGGAGCCCTGGGCGGTCGGCATACGCCTGCAGGCCGAACCGGAGACAGCGCATCAGGTCAGCGTCGCGACGGGATCTTTGGCTGAGGGCCGAACGGTCGCGGAAGTCGCTGAGCTGACCGACAAGATCTGGGTCAGTATCGTCGTACGCGACGGGGTGCTGCTGCCGGTACATGGTGATACCAAGCTGCAAGCCGGTGACATGGTGACCTTGCTCATTGATGGCGGCCTGCCGGATGAGGTCACCGAGATGTTCACCCAGTCTTAGGTGTCGCCGAAGCGGGTGACCGGATCGGTGGCCTCAGACCACAGCTCTGCATCCTCCGCAGCTTGGCGGGATTTACGGCGTACGAACCACAAAGCGCCTCCGGCGAGGGCACCGACGGCGAGGGCCACCTTCCATTTCACGACGTCCACCATAGCGATCGGTAATAGCCACGCCCCGGTACGGTGTCGGTCTATGAGGCGACTCTCGGGGGCACTCATTGGCGTGTTGCTCGCCCTAGCCGCGTGCGGTGGGCAGCCCGCCAGCCAGCCGGAGTCCGCCGTAGCTACCAGCGCGAGCACCCCGACGCCGTCAGTTGCCAGTCCGAGCCCCAGGCCGAGCGCAACGGCCGCGACACCAGCGGAGGTGCCGAAGGGGCAACAGTTCAAACTAGACGACGTTGCCGAGTTCGACGACGGGTTGGTGATCGATATCGCCGGCACGGTTGCCGATGAGGCGGCCAAGACTGATCATGGTGCCGAAGCCACCAACGGCGAAATCGTGATCGCATCGATCCGTATTGAGAACAAGAGCAAGAAGCCTTACGACGCCCAGGATGTCTTGATCGGCGCCAAGTACGGCACCGACAAGGATGCGCAGATCATCATCGATAGAACCGACCAGCTGCAAAGCGGCTTCCAGGGCAAGATCAAGCCGAAGGACCGAGAGATCGCGACCGTCGGCTTCGCCGTCCCGTGGAAGGAACTGAAGAAGGTCACGTTCGTCGTGGACCCGAATGATGACGTGCACGAGGCGATCAGTTTCACGGGCCAAGTGCACCGGGATTGAACTACGACTCGGTAAGGCCGATCCGATGAGCAATCGCCGCAGCCTCGCCGCGACCGTTGACGCCCAGCTTCGCCAAGATGTTGGAGACATGAACGCTGGCCGTCTTGGTGCTGATAAACAACGCCGTACCGATCTCGCCATTGGAGCGACCTGCCGCAACGAGTTGCAACACCTCCATCTCACGTGGCGTGAGACCAGCGACCGGGCTCTGTTCCGGTGGCGGGGCTACCACGAATCCAGCACGCTGTGATAGGGCACCAATTCGGTCGGCCAGCAAAGTCGAGCCGAGAGTCACCGCCTCCGCCGAGGCCGTCGCCAGTACCTGCTTGGCCTCATTCCGCTCCCGGCCGGCAACCAGATGCTGGCCCAACCGCAGCCCGGCGTACGGATGCAGGTGCGCCGGTGCCTGCTGCGGTCCCAGCTCATCCAACGCTGACCGCCACGCTTCGGCCGTGTCCTCCAGCTCCGCATGAATCACCGGCTCCCAGCAGTCCCGGATCCGCACCGCAACCGCCTTATGATCAAGGAGGTCCCTGATCAACGCCGCCCGTTCTGTGGAACCCTCACTCTGATCAAGCACCCGCGCTGCAGCGGCACCAACCGCCAACACCGGATAGACGACGGCGCACTGATAGCGCTGCCAATGATCAAGGAACACCTTGACGTCGGCCCAGGCGCGTGAATGATCACCAACAGCCAGCGCGTACTCGGCATCGGTTCGAATCGCTTGGCTGCTGTACTGCGGCGAAAGATGATCGTTTCGAATCATCGGCCGGAACTCAGCCAGCACGGCCTCCGCCTCGTCGAGCTGCCCGCGCCACACATACAGCCAGGCCTGAAGCAGCCGAAGGTGAGCGTGATGGTGGGCAGGCGGATCCAGCTCTAGCGCCCTCTCGATCATGGCCGAGGCACGCCCCCACTGTCCGAGCGCAAGCAGCGGTTCAGCGGCATTTCCGGCCAGCATGGCTCCCATGGAGCGTTGCAGACCAAGATCACGAGCCATATCTACGCCGCTCAGAGCCTCGCGGGCAGCGTCCTCGTATCGGCCTACGTGGTTGAGAGCATCGGAGTAGTTGATGAAAAAGCGGAGCAGAGTCCGAGTGCTGGTCCGAGCAAGCTCACGAACCCGCTCCATTACAGCGATGCCCTCGTCCTCTTGCCCGGCAGCGGCAAGGCCGATGCCGAGCGTGATCCAGGCATTCGCGGTGGCCGAATCGGAATTGGCCACGGCGGCAACGTCAACGGCTTGCTGGGAGTACTCGATGCCCTGCTGGACATCACCCTGCAGCATGGTCCGCCGAGCAAGCATCTCCAGAACTCGAGCCCGGAGCTTGGGATCGGCGTCTTCTGGCAGCAGCTGAAGAGCCTCTCGCAACGGCTCCACGCCGCCGATGGTCAATAAGCTCGCCTTCGTTCGCGACTTGACGAGTAGCGCCTCAATCCGCTCCTCGCGGTCCCGCTCCGGATCGAACTCCTCCAAGGCAGCGCCTACCAGCGCCAGGGATCGCTCGATCTCACCGGCATCCTCGGCAACGTACGCGGCCCGCATCAGCAGGCTCGCGTGCGAGCCGGCCAGCGACTCCGGATCGTCCACCTGATCCCATAGCTCCAGAGCACGCTCATAGAGCTTCAGCGCCTCATGGAAGGCAGCACCACCTGAATCGGCCGCAACCAATGCCCATCGAAACGCCCGATTCACCTGATGCGCCGCATTCCAGTGATGCGCGATCTCCATGGGAGCGGCGTCGGCGCTCATCAGCTCCGGGTGCTCTTCCAAGATCGTCGCGAAGCGAGCATGGAGTCGGGCGTGCTGACCGGGCAACAGGTCATCATGAATCACTTCGCGTAGCAGCGCATGCCGGAAGGCATATCCGGTCTCGTCCGCGGTCAGCACCGCAGCGTCAATCGCTTCCCGCAGCTGGCTTTCCAACTCCCCATCGGAGGCGTCCGCCGCAGCGGCGAGCAGTTCATGATCAACACGAGTGCCTGCCACTGCGGCCAATTGCAGCGTCTGCTGGGTGTGTTCGGACAAACTCAACACGCGTACGTTCAACGCATCCCGGAGCGTGTCCGGCATGTCGATACAGCCACGGGCCGCTGATCTGGTGAGCTCTTCAACGAAGTACGGGATGCCTTCGCTGCGCTTGTAGACCAAATCGACCACGACATTGCTGGGCGCGCGCTCCAGCAATTGGGTCAGCAGCTCCGCGACCTCGGAACGATCAAGACCCGGTAATTCGATGCGTACGGTGCCCGGGGAGCGGCCAACTTCGGCGAGGAAGGGACGTAGCGGATGCCGACGGGTCAGCTCATCGCTGCGATAAGTAGCGATGATCATGACCGGCGCGTCGGTCAACGCCCGGGCCAGGAAGCGGAGCACGTGGCGCGTGGATTCATCGGCCCAGTGGATGTCCTCGATGATCACCACCAGCGGACCGTTTTCACTTGCCCGCTCCAAGAGCATGGTGACCGTCTCGAAGAGCTGCAGCCGGATGGTGTCGTCGGGCTCCGGTGGAGGAGAGCCGAAGTCCGGCAACAGCGCACCGAGCGCGTGTCGGCCGGCACCAGCCCACTCCAGAATCTGCTCACGGCCATGTTGGGTGACGAGGTCCCGGAGGGCGCCAACTATGGGCGCGTACGGCAGGCCCTCGCTACCCATGGGTACGCATTGGCCGCGGATCAGCTGCGCCTTGCGATCGGCCAGCGGACCGAACAGATCGGCAACAAACGCCTCGACGACGGTCGTCTTGCCGGCACCAGCGTCGCCACCAATGATCACGAAACGGCTGCCGTCATCGATGACGTCGTCCAGAGCACGGCTCAGCTGCGCCCGCTGCTCAGCACGCCCCACGATGTGATCGGTGCGCGCGGTCGTGGCCGATCTCGCCGCTCGAACCATAAGCACAATCGTGCCACCCGGTTCTGACGCCTGACCGGGTCGCGCTTAGTGCGCGACCCGGTGCTGGGGCGTCGCCATTCCACGATGTGCCGAACGCTCAGTCGCGGTATGAATGCGCTGCTCGCGCCGCGCCATCAATTTGCGCCACCAGCTCACTCGGCCACTCAGCGCCAGCCGGACCTGCCGGTTGTGCTCTGCCAAGCGGGCCAGATCGCGCTCCCGCTGATCCGTCATAGCCTGGTAGGCGTAGTCGTTGATCAAGCTCATTTCATCCTCCTCGTGCTTCTTGATAACCATCTTGTTTCTAAGGCGGGGAGGCGCACATTGTGCAGATTGCGGATCTTTTTGCGGGCCTGGCGTCTGAGGTACCTAAGGTGCCTTAGGCCCTTCATCGGCGAGGGCAACGATCCTTGTCAGGACCTTATTGGCCGACGGCATGGCGGCAATGTCGGCCTGCAACACCCGAGCTCCGGCGGCATAGGACGGATTGTCAAGGACTTCAGTGATTGCAGCGCGGATGGTTTGCGGCGTACGTGCATCCGGCGACACGACAACACCTGCCCCAGTGCGGGCGATCTGGGC
>JBKPEY010000019.1:0-3891 GCA_046744405.1 Actinomycetota bacterium | reverse complement strand
TGCTCTAGTGTCACTAGTGTACTCAATTTTGGTCATTACAGGTCATCGCTTTAGAGGAGGCTGGAGATGAGCACTACTGCGACGGAAACCAGCCGGACGATGGCTGCCCCAAGCTACGCCGGAGGAGTTGCCCTCGCGATCATTTCTGCGTCATCCTTTGGACTCTCTGGCTCACTTGCTCGATCGTTGCTGGATTTGGGCTGGTCGCCGGCAGCCGTAGTGGCGGCGCGGGTCGGAGGCGCATTCCTGATTCTCCTCATACCATCACTGTTCCTCCTCCGACGGATCGGCTTGCCAACTCCTCGACAGGCGGTGCGGCTGTTGGCGTACGGGGTGGTAGCAATCGCCTTGGCGCAGTTGTGCTACTTCAGCGCCGTGCAATATCTCTCGGTCGGCGTCGCTCTGTTGCTGGAGTTCCTGGCGCCGGTCATGCTGATCGGCTGGCACTGGGCGCGAAGCCGTAGCCGACCTGCGTGGCCGGTGCTGGCAGGAGCCGGCCTGTCGATCATCGGCTTAGCCTTTGTCCTGGACCTTCGAGGCGGCTTGACCCTCAATCCCGTCGGTGTCGCTTGGGGCCTAGGTGCTGCGCTGTGTCTTAGCGCGTATTTCCTGCTCAGTGAGGACGCCGGAACCGATGCGCCGATCCATCCTCTGTTGCTGACCACCGTCGGGACCGGCATTGGAGCAAGCGTCTTGGTGGCGGCCTCGGCCGCCGGGGTCATTCCATTGGCCGCGCACAGTGGGAGCGCGAGCTTGGCGAACGCCTCTGTCGGCTGGTGGCTCCCGTTACTGTTGTTGATCTTGATTAGCGCAGTGCTGGCCTACCCTAGCGGGATCGTTGCCGTGCGTCGCCTCGGCAGCTCTGTGGGCTCCTTCGTGGCCTTAACGGAAGTGATCTTCGCGGTGGTCTTTGCCTTCCTGCTGCTAGGGCAGCGTCCCGGGCCGATGCAGCTCATCGGTGGGGTGTTGATCTTGACCGGGATCGCACTGGTGCAACGTCCCCAGCGCCGTGTCGGCAACCTCCGTTAACCCAGCTTTCGTACGGTCTGCTCAGGTTGCAACCTGCGTAGACCGCCAGCAAGCTACGTCTACGTGGGTTGCTGCACCGGGGAAGGCGGGCCGTGCAGCGGACGACATCAGGGCTTGCCGAAGTCGGTGACCAACCAGACCCTGCCGTGTGTGGAGTCGTTGATGACATCGATGCCGACGTCGACAAAGCTCTTGTTCAAGATGTTGCGGCGATGGCCGTCGTCGGGTGGCTTCTCGTTGTACATCGCCTTCTGGACGGCCAGTACGCCGGATTGAGAACGGTCGCTGTTGTAGGCGATGTTCTCCCCGACCGCGCTCCAGCGGTACCCGGCGGCCGAGATCCGAGAGCCCAACGACGCCTCACCACTCAGCTGGTGGCTCAGCGTGTTGGCTTTCGCCATCGCCAGATTATGAGTGTGTGCCGCATCAACGAGTTTGCTGTTCATCTTCAACGCTGGCAGTCCATGGTCTGCCCGTTCGGCGTTCAGCTCCGCGAGCACCGCGTTCGCCCAGTCCGACCGAGTGGCATAGCTCGATGAGGTTGATGTCGTCTTGCTCGGAGCCGAGCTTGCGGACTGTGTCCTCTTCTTGGTCGGCGTCGGCTGGGTGCTCTGCGTCTGTTTTGCGGTGGGCGTCCGGCGGCTGGCAGTTGTCGGCCCGCTGCGACGGTCATTGGTTCGCCCGATCGGTTTCGCCGTTGCACGAGACTTCAGAGGGCGATAACACGTGCTGCCCTGCTGATGAACATTGCACTTGTGCGGCCGGGAGTGCGGGCGAGCCAGCTGCGTTCGTGAGGGACCGCTTGAGGTAGTCGCATCGGCCACCGGCGAGGGAGTTGTGCTTGGATACGCCGACGGAGCCGCTGGTACGGCGATGAGTCGTTCGTCCTGGCGTGGTCCGCCAGGGTCGCTGATGGCTGAACCTCCGTAGAGCGCGGCCGCAGCCACCGCCGCGCTGACCACTATTGCAGCGCTCGCAGAAGCGATTCGAAGTCCGGTGCCGGTCACGGTGCCTCCATCGCGTACGACGACCCCCGAGCAGGTCACGATTTGATTACGGCGGCGCCAAGCCAAACACAACCTGACCCAATCCGGCAAGCAGCCGACCGGTCTGCGGACACGCCGTACACTGCGCCGGTGGGGACCGAGACCGATTCATCGAGCGGCTTGCTGATCGCGGGAACCTCTTCTGACGCTGGCAAGTCATTGGTCGTTACGGGGCTGTGCCGGGCACTGGCGCGACGCGGCATCGCCGTCGCGCCGTTCAAGGCTCAGAACATGTCGAACAACTCATGCGTCTGCAGCAACGGTGCCGAGATCGGGCGCGCCCAATACCTACAAGCTCAGGCCGCCGGTGTCGCTCCGGAATCGGCGATGAATCCGGTATTGCTCAAGCCCGGTTCTGATCATCGATCGCACATTGTGCTCCGCGGGCGACCCTGCGGCACTCTGGACTCTGGGGACTACGCGAATGGCCGCGGCCATTTGGCGGCTGCGGCGTTTGCTGCCTATGACGAGCTCGCAGATCGGTTCGAGGTGATCATTTGCGAAGGCGCCGGATCGCCTGCGGAGATCAACTTGCGGGCCGGCGATTACGTCAATCTCGGCCTGGCTCGCGCCAAAGGCCTGCCAGTTGTCGTGGTCGGCGATATTGATCGCGGTGGGGTGTTTGCATCGCTGTATGGGACTGTGGCTCTGCTGGATGCAGGAGATCAGCAGTTGATCGCGGCTTTCTTGATCAATAAGTTTCGGGGCGATGTTTCGGTACTGCAACCAGGATTGGAGGAGCTAAGCCGGCGGACCGGCATACCTTTCGCTGGCGTACTGCCTTGGCTCCCCGATGTCTGGCTGGACGCCGAGGACAGTCTTGCTGTCGGTTCGTGGCAGCCTCAGCAAGGCGCCGCAGATGCGGCCCTTCGTGTGGCGGTTGTGCACCTGCCACGGATGTCGAATGCTACCGATGTGGATGCGCTGGCAGCTGAGCCGGGGGTGGAGGTGGTGGTTACGGCGGATCCAGGTGTCATCGCTGGCGCGGATCTGGCGGTGCTTCCTGGTTCTCGATCGACCGTTAGTGATCTTGATTGGCTGCGCCGCCGCGGCCTGGCCGACGTGATCGAAACCAGGGCAAGGCAGAGCGCGCCGGTGCTGGGCATCTGCGGCGGCTATCAGATGCTGGCACAGGTGATCGACGACCCGGTCGAGTCCGCCCGAGGGATGGTTTCAGGGCTCGGCCTGCTGCCGGTCAAGATCAGCTTTGGAGTTGACAAGGTGCTTAGCCGGCCGGTGGGCACCTGGTGCGGACATGAGGTTGAGGCGTACGAGATCCACCATGGAGTTGCAGAGATCGATGGTGACGCCGAACCGTTTCTCGATGGCTGCCGGCAGGGTCAGGTCTGGGGGACGATGTGGCACGGGGCGCTTGAGAACGACGACTTCCGGCGGGCCTGGCTCACCGACATCGCTGCTGGTGCGAGGTCCGACTGGCTTCCCGATCCTGGTGCGTCTGCCTACGGTGCCCTCCGCGAAATAATGATCAATACCTTGGCGGATGCGATGGAGCAGCATGTTGATCTTGGTTTGCTGCTGGCTGGCACCCGGGTGGCTGGACGGCTGTGACTATCAAGGCGCTGGCAATCGGGATCGGCAGTGGAAGTCCTGATCATCTAACCCGCGAGGCCATTGCGGCTCTCAACCAAGTCGATGTCTTCCTGGTGGCCGACAAGGGAACCGCAACCCAGGACTTGATCAAGTTACGTGAAGATCTTTGCCACGAGCTCATCACCAATGACCACTATCGGTTTATCGAACTTCCGGATCCGGAGCGGGGACCCGATCGGGAACGAAGTGCCGCAGAGTACCAAGC
>JBKPEY010000491.1:0-5438 GCA_046744405.1 Actinomycetota bacterium | reverse complement strand
CGCGCGAACTCGACCGAGATCTGGCCGATAACCCGCAGTTGCTCGGTGGTTAGCGCGCCGCCATCGATCCGGATGCGCAGCATGAAGTACTCGTCGTCCAGCTCCCACGGCTCCAGGGTGGCTGTCTTGCCACCGTCGATGCCGGGCCGGCGCTGGGTGTAGAGGCCGTACCACCGGAACCGGCCGCGCAGATCATTGGGATCGATCGACGCGAACCCGTGCTTGGCATAGATGTTCTCGATGCGAGCCCGGACATTGAGCGGATTATCGTCCTTTTTCGACTGCTCATTGGGATTGAGAGGCTCTCGGTAGCCGAGTGCCCACTGGCCCTCGCCCTTCTTGCGGCGGGGATTTGCCGCCTTAGGACGCGGCGCGGTGGCGGTCCGGCTTGGGGCGGTGGCCTCGGGGGCAGTCTGGGTGGTCATCGGGTCCTCGTTCTGATGGAGCAGCACGAGCCGGTCTGGCAGGGCAGCGAGAAGTTGCCAGGCGGGATGCTGCGGGGCCAGTCAAGTTAGGCAGCGCAGCAGTGACACATCATTGACTTCGTCCGGCCAAGATCGACGAAGCGTCGCGCAGTCAGATCCAACGTCTGAGTTTCCGGAGCGATGCGCACGGACCAACACTCCGCTAGTGGCCATGATCGAATCAAATCGATTCCCACAATGTGAGAAGCGCGTCCAATTACTGGGATTTTACACGGCGTCGAGGTCGTACGCCGGCGAGTGTACGACGTTGCGGATTCTTCTCTGCTGGAAGCCGCTGGTCCGTCTGGGCGGCTTCGTGGCTAATTCCGGACAGCCGAGGGAAGAACTCGTCGAGGCTGGAGTTGAACGCAGCACCGATCAGCACAGCTATCGAAATCACATAGAGCCAGATCAGGAAGGCAATGGGAGCCGCCAGCGGGCCGTAGATCGTGGTGCTCCCGATCGATTGGGTGAGCACTAAGCGCAACAGCACGCTGCCGATGACCCACATGGCCATCGTGACGGCGGCACCAGGAAGATCAGCCCTCCAGCGCGTACGAACTGGTACGGACAGGTGGTAGAGCGTGGCCAGCATGCAGACCGAGCCGACCAGGACGACCGGCCAATAGAGGTTGCCGACTATTTCCAGGCTCGGCGGTAACACCTGGTTCACCAAGGTTGGGCCGGCCAAGATCAGCGGAAGCAACACGATCCCGGCGACCAAGAAGACCAGGTAAAGCACAAAAGACAGTGCTCGGGTCCGCACGATGCTCCGCCTGCCGGCCATCCCGTACATGATCGTGATGGTGTCAACGAAGACGTTGAGCGCGCGTGAACCGGCCCACAAGGCGATGATGAACCCGATCGAGATCACGGCCGCCTGGCCACGGGAGAGGACGTCGTCGAGTGTGGGTTCGATGACGCTTCGCACGACGTCAGGAGTCAGGGCTCGCGAAGACAAGTTGATCAGTTGATCGCGAAAGTTGGCGATGGTACGGATATCGAGCGTGGCGGTTACGAACCCAACTGCTCCGACAAGTCCGAAGATCAGTGGCGGCAGCGACAGAATGGCGAAGAAGGCCGCCTCTGCGGCAAGTCCAGTGACCCGATAGCGCACACAGATTGCGACTGTTTCTTTGATCACACGCCAGCTTCGAGCCGCCCAAGTGAGTGCGGGAGTGGCTGGCTCTTCGCGCTCGGCAGCGGCATCGGGGTCGGTGCGCGCACTCACCCTCTCAGCCTAGGGGCGCAGGGCCCGATAGCCAGTTCTCCCCGAGGCGTCGGTTTGACAGGATTGGGTGATGGAAGCACGCCGCTCGGCATTGGTGACAGGTGCGGCGCGGGGGATCGGTCGGGCCATTGCCGAACGGCTTGCCGCAGACGGCATTGGTGTTTCCGTGGCAGATCTGCCCTCATCAAAGGAGGAGATTGATGCGGTGGTCGCTGGCCTGGGCGGCAAGAGCGCCGCATTAGGCCTATCGGTGGACGTGGCGGATGCGAACAGCGTCGAGGCAGCTGTCGCTGCGCATGTCGCACACTTCGGCGGCTTGGACGTGATGGTTGCCAATGCGGGCATCGCGCTGACTGCTCCGCTGCTTGAGACCACGGCGGAGCAATGGCAGCTGACGATGGATGTGAACCTCAAGGGTGTGCTGCACTGCTACCAGTCGGCGGCGCGGCAGATGATCGCCCAGGGCCGTGGTGGTCGGCTCATTGCAGCGGCCTCGGTTGCAGCGCATCGAGGAGGCAAGTGGCAAGGCGCCTACTCCGCATCCAAGTTCGGCGTACGAGGACTGACCCAGTCGGTCGCGCAAGAGCTCGCTGCGTACCAGATCACTGTCAACGTCTACAGTCCCGGCGTCGTACATACCCCGATGTGGGAGGGAATCGACGCGGAGATGAGCCGACGCCGCGGTACAAAACTGGGTACGGAGATGGCCGGCATGGTGGCAGGAATCCCACTGGGGCGACTGGAAACTCCCAACGATGTGGCCGGAGTTGTGTCATTTCTGGCCTCGCCCGACGCGGGGTATGTCACCGGACAGTCGATCGTGGTCGATGGCGGCATGTGGTTTTCATGATCAGCATTCGGCGAATCGGGGATCTTGGAGAAAGCCAATGAAGCTCTATGTGGACACCGCCGATCGGGCAGCGGCGGAATCTTTGCTAGCGACCGGCCTGTTTCATGGCGTCACCACGAATCCAACGATCTTGCAGCGCGCCTCCATGGGAGTTGCTGATCTTCGTGACATTTATCGCTGGGCAGTCGAGGCTGGGGCCCAGGAAGTGTTCTTTCAGGCTTGGGGTGAGGACGCCGCCACCTTGATCGAACGTGGCCAGCAGCTGCGTGATCTTGGCCGAGAGGTTGTCGTCAAGTTCGTCGCCACCAGAGCCGGCTCCACGGCCTGCGCAGCCCTGGCTGCCCGAGGCATCCCCACGCTCCTTACCGCCATCTACGATCCCGGACAGGCAATCATTGCCGCGGCTGCCGGCGCTACGTACATAGCGCCGTACTTGGGCCGGATGAATGACGCCGGTCGGGAAGGGATTGCCGAGGTAGTCGCGATGCATGAGGTGCTCGTCGCCACAGGTAGCAGGACCAAGGTGCTGCTGGCCAGCATCCGAAGCGTTCCTGACATGGTTGCCCTGGCGCGCAGTGGGGTCGACTGCTTCACCATGGCGCCAGCGGTCGCCGAACAATTCTTCACCGATCCGACTACGGCAGAGGCGGCGCGTACGTTCGAAGACGCAGTCCGCGCGACCTCCTCATGAGTGTCGAAGCGCCAGTCGTCGTCGTGGCGGGCGACGCGCTCATGGACCTGACACCGACAACTACGGTCCGAGGCAACGTCGCATATGAGCCTCATCCGGGCGGATCGTGCCTCAATGTGGCGGTCGGCCTGGGACGTCTGAGCGTACCGACGGCTTTCTTGGCCCGTCTGTCCAGCGATGCCTTCGGACAGATGCTGCGCGACCACCTCGCTGACTCCGGAGTGCACTCAACCTATTTCGTTGATACCGACGACCTGACAACGCTAGCTGCGGTCCACCTGCGCGATGGTCAGGCGACGTACTCCTTCCACGCACAGAATGCGGCTGATCGGGGCTTGCTGCCGGAGCATCTAACACCACTTCCTGCTGGAGCCGCCTTACACCTTGGATCGATCGCTTTAGTACTCGAGCCGGTGGCTTCCACACTTGAATGGCTGCTACGGCGTGAAGCCGGGCATCGGGTCGTAAGCCTGGATCCCAACATTCGGCCGGGGCTGATTGCGGATCGTGTTGGCTACATCGATCGGTTTGAGGGATGGATGCGATTGGTCGACATTCTGAAGGTGAGCGAGGAGGATCTGGCCTGGCTATACCCACGCCTTTCCGAAGATGAGGCCATTTCGGTTTGGCACGCCGCTGGCGTCCCGCTCGTCATCGTGACGCACGCCGAGCGCGGGGCCGTTGCCAGTACACCATCAGGAGCGGCGGAGGTGGAAGCTCCGACGGTCGCGGTTGTCGATACCGTCGGGGCCGGTGACGCCTTCATGTCAGGCGCTCTCGCTCATCTTCACGAACGCGGCCTGTTGAACCGGGATGGCGTGCGGTCACTGGATGCCGAGCGCCTGGAACAGATGTTGCGAGCCGCGTGCCTCATTGCCACTTATACCTGTACGCGGGCGGGTGCCGAGCCGCCTCGCCGACGTGAGGTGTATCAGGGCGCACAGGGTGGGCACCAAGAGGTCACACTCAGCCTGGCCGACCTGGTCGAGCGCGCCCGAGCGCTAGCCGTACCGGGTCAGCGACACGTGCTCGGTATTACCGGTGCGCCGGGTGCGGGCAAGACCAAGGTCGCACGGGACATCGTCGACAAGCTTGGTGCAGAGCTGGCTGTGCTCGTCCCCATGGACGGCTTCCACCTCAGCAATCACAATCTGATCAGCTTGGGACGGCGTGGCCGGAAGGGCGCCTGGGACACCTTCGATGCGAACGGCTACGTCCACCTGTTGCGTCGGCTACGACATCAAGAGGAGGAGATCGTCTACGCCCCTGACTTCGACCGGGATGTTGACGAATCCATTGGCTCCGCCCTGCCCGTACGTCGTGAAGTGCCGCTCGTCGTTACAGAGGGCAACTACCTGTTGAGCGATGTTGGAGGCTGGACCGGGGTGTCTCCACTGCTGGACGAGTGCTGGTATTTGCAGCTGGATGATCCGACGCGTTTACAGCGGTTGACCTACCGCCATCAGCAACACGGGATGAGTTACGACCAGGCTGACAATTGGGCTCGTACCACCGACCAAGACAATGCGCTTCTGATCGCGCAGAGCTTGCCACGCGCTGATCTTGTGATCACGATGGCTCACTCATGACGGCTGCGGGAGGATCTGCGGTGGCGCGCCAGATGGTCTGGGCGAATTCGGTGTTGCCGAGTGGGTGGGTGCCGCTGGGGTTGACCAGGTAGATCCGGTATGGCATCCCCGGCGGCGGCCCGGGCGATGATCATCTTCAACCCGTGCTCGGAGGAGCGGCCAAGCCGCACGAACCGTTCCTTGGCCGCGGCGGCGGCGCGTTGCTCGGCACCAGCCGGGTCGGCCTCGATAATCGCGGCATCCACACGGGTTTGCAGCCGGCCGAAGGACATCGCGCCTCATGAGGGTGCACGGCGGGCGTCTACCAACCCGGCCTGCTCGACGCTGAGCTGGCGGGTGGCGAAGGCGGTGTAGCGGGCCTGGTAGCCCGGCACCTGCCCGGCCAACACCGCAGCCCAAATCAACGGCAGCCGGTGCCGCAGATCCAACGCGTCGGCGATCAGCTTGCCCGCTGCACCGTCGGACATGCGTAGCGCACAACCCAGCTCAGCAGCGGTGAACTCCCCAACGGTCGGGTTGCCCTCCCCGCCCAACCGCACCGCATGCTCGGCTCCCCGGGATCCGGCTTTGGGCAATAGCCTCACCGGGATGCAGGTCGGCCCAATGGGCCGCG
>JBKPEY010000197.1:0-6304 GCA_046744405.1 Actinomycetota bacterium | reverse complement strand
ATAATCGGTTGGACGCTGCCCCCGAGCCCGCCGGACACCCGTCCTCACACCAGTCGATACGTACCAATCGAATACGTGTTCGGAACGGTAGTGGCGAGCACTGACACGTACACTCTCGTGACGCCGGGCAGGTCAACGGCGGCAACCGTACGCGGTACACGCTGGCCTGAACAGCGGGTTATCCACAGGGGGTGTGGACAACAAATTATGTGCTGTGGGGGACACGCGCTGTGCTTGTGCAGACCCTGGGTATCGCTTTGGGGACTATCAATGGCTCACGGCTACCAACTGCGGTCTGACTAGGACAAATATGCCTATGGATGAAGTGGATGAAAGTTCTTCGGGGGCTATCTCACAACGCGGATGGCAGCCTTCGACGCTATTGGGATTTTCCTGACCGGAGCGTATTACACACAGGTTCATCCGCAAGTTGTTGAAAACCCCCAAGCGAAGCTCGCGAGTTTTGACTGGACAACATCACATGAGCGCCAGTCAAAGATCGATTTGACGCTCCAGATACCCTGAGGGGGTACCTAAAACAAGGAAGCTCAATGCCTGATCACGACAGCCATCACGGCTACATTGCCAGCAAGGATGACTACCTTAAACGATTGCGCCGAATCGAGGGTCAAGCCCGTGGCTTGCAAAAGATGATCGAGGAGGAGCAATACTGCATCGATATCCTCACCCAGGTGTCGGCAATGACTCGCGCGCTCCAATCGGTTGCTCTCGGCCTGCTTGATGAACATCTCAGCCATTGCGTTGTTCGTGCTGCGGCTGAGGGAGGTGCAGAGGCTGATATCAAGATTGAGGAAGCCTCCAACGCCATCGCGCGTCTCGTTCGCTCCTAATCAGTCAGTTCCCATCAGTCCGTTCCGCTACCTAGCAAAGGAAATATCCTTGTCCGTCACCAGCGAGTACGTCGTCTCCGGGATGCATTGCCGGCACTGCGCGAGTTCGGTCACCGAAGAGGTTTTCGCCGTTCGCGGAGTCACCGACGTGAAAGTGGATCTCAACAGTGGTCAGCTGACCGTGATCAGCGACACCGAGATCCCATTCGAAAACATCGAGGCAGCCGTGGACGAAGCAGGCTACCGCGTCGCCACTGCCTAGCTTCAATGATCTGACCTGACGATCACCGCCTGATCATGAATCCGCCTGCCAAGCTGGTCGCCTTCTTGACTTTGCTTGCCGCTGTCTTCGGTCTGTCCTACTTCGCGGGCACCCAGTCACAGGCGCTGCTGGCGCCAGTACAAACGCACAATTCGGAGATGATCACGCCGGCCGACACTGTTGAGGGTTATGCCTTCCGAGCGGTGGAACCGACCCAAAAGCCCGGCAAGGAGGTGCCGGTCGAATTCACGGTGACCGCACCGGGCGAACAGGTGCTCGCTGACATCGATGAGGACGCCGGCGAGCACATGCATCTCATCGCCTTCCGGCGCGATCTCACCGGATATCAACACCTCATGGCGCAGCAGGGCGAGGGGACCTCATGGTGGGGTCTTCTCGATCTGACGCCAGGTCCCTGGCACGTGATCATCCACTTTCAGTCCAGGACTCTCGGCCGGGAGATAGCGCTAGCAACCGACTTCATGGTCGGCGGTGGCTATCGTCCCGAGCCGTTGCCAGCGGCCGCCGATCAAGTGCAGGTCAAGGGTCTGACGGTGACACGCACCGGTGACCTGACTAGGAACGCCAGCAGCAGCAGTGGGGTTCTCGTCAGCGATCATGGTCAGCCGGTCACCGATTTGCAGCCGGCGCATGGCGAGATGGGCCACAGTGTGGTGATCCGCCCCGCGGATCTTGGCTATCTGCACCAGCACTCGACCTCCCAGGGGAGCGGCCCCCAGCTGGATTTTCTGGGCGGCGTGCCGGACAAAGGTAGCTATCGAGTGTTCGTTGAGTTCTATCGTGCCGAGAAGCCATATCTCGCCGAGTTCACGGTCCAGGTGACCTCATGACTTCGTTGCGTATCCCGGTCCGCACCATTGAGCTGGATGTTCAGGGCATGACCTGTGCGTCCTGCGCCGCTCGGATCGAGAAGAAGCTCAACCGGCTCGAAGGCGTCAACGCAACCGTCAATTACGCAACGGAGAAGGCTACAGTCCATATCGGCGGCGGCACGACAGCGCAGACCTTGATCGAGACCATTGAGCAGACCGGCTACGGCGCCACGTTGCCGGCCGAAAGCCCGCGTGACCCCGATCTTGAACTGCGCCAGCTCCGCCGCCGACTGATCATTACAGCTGCGCTGAGCCTACCGGTGATCGTGATCGCCATGGTTCCGGCGTGGCAGTTTCCTTGGTGGCAGTGGATTTCCTTCGCCCTAACGTCTGTCGTAGTGATCTGGGGTGCTTGGCCCTTCCATCGCGCGACCCTGCTGAACCTGCAGCATGGCAACGCGACTATGGACACGTTGATCTCCATCGGCACCCTTGCCGCATTCGGCTGGTCGGCGTACGCGCTGCTGTTTGGCGCTGCTGGTGAAATTGGGTTCACACACCCGTTCGAGCTCCAGCTGGTCAGGCATGCCCCGACGGCCAACCTCTACCTCGAAGCCGCCGCCGGCATTACCACCTTCATCTTGGTCGGACGATACCTCGAGGCGCGAGCCAAGCGGCGGTCCGGCGCGGCGCTGCGGGCCCTGTTAGAGCTCGCGCCGTCGGAGGTGACGTTGCTGACGCCCAGCGGCGAGACCGTGGTGGACATCTCGCAGCTGCACGTCGCTGAGGAGTTTCTCGTACGACCGGGCGAGCGGGTCGCAACGGACGGCCTGATCGTTGCCGGACACAGCGCGCTGGATTCCTCAACGGTGACAGGGGAGTCTGTGCCCGTCGAGGTAGGGCCTGGCGACGCAGTGGTGGGCGCAACTGTCAACACCCACGGACGACTTGTGGTGAAAGCCACCAAGGTCGGCGCGGACACCCAGCTGGCACAAATCGTGCGGATGGTCGAAGCTGCGCAGAGCGGCAAGGCGGCCGTGCAGCGGCTAGCTGATCGCGTTTCGGCCGTTTTCGTGCCGATCGTTATTGCAATTGCGGTTGCCACTCTCGGGTTCTGGCTCGGCCAGGGTTCAGATGTGTCATTTGCCTTCACTTCCGCGGTGGCGGTGTTGATCATCGCATGCCCATGCGCACTTGGCTTGGCGACGCCGACGGCGTTGCTGGTCGGCACCGGACGCGGTGCTCAACTGGGCATCGTGATCAGTGGACCTGAGGCACTGGAGTCCGCCAGGCATATCGACGTGATCGTGCTGGACAAGACCGGAACGATCACTGAAGGCCGGATGGCTGTCGTCGCTGTGACTGCTGGCCCGGCGGCAACCGAGGATGAGGTGCTCATGGCAGCAGGCGCCGCAGAATCTGGCTCAGAGCATCCGATCGCCAAGGCCATCACCGACCATGCACGTACCCAGGGCTCGCTCGCGGCCATCATCGCACTCCACAGCCGTCCCGGCCTCGGCGTTCTCGCCGAGTTGTCAGAATCCAGCAGTGCTGTAGCACGACTGGATTCTGACAAGTCGGTGGTTGTGGGGCGGATAGAACTGCTGGAGGCGGAAGGGCTCCATGTTGCTTCGGAGCTCCGCGGTGCATACCTCGCGGATCAGGTGCGAGGGCGGACGCCGGTCTTGGTCGGCTGGGATGGCGAAGCACGAGGAGTGATTGCGGTCGCCGACGTTCTCAAGCCGACATCTGCCGAGGCGGTACGCCGCTTGCAGATGTTGGGCCTGCACCCGGTTCTGCTGACCGGTGATCATGAACCGGCGGCTCGGGCGGTCGCGGCCGAGGTCGGCATTGACGACGTCATCGCCAACGTGTTGCCACAGCAAAAGGTCGCCGAGGTAGTCCGGTTGCAAGATGCCGGACATCGTGTCGCCATGGTCGGCGACGGTGTCAACGACGCGGCCGCGTTGGCACAGTCTGATCTTGGTATCGCGCTCGGAACCGGAACTGACGCAGCCATGCAGGCCAGCGACCTTACGCTGATCAGTGGAGACCTGCCCGCTGCCGCCGACGCCATCCGGCTTTCCCGGGCGACGCTGGGAACCATCTACGGCAATCTTTGGTGGGCGTTCGGCTACAACGTCGTAGCCATACCGCTGGCTGCGATCGGTTTTCTCAACCCGATGATCGCCGCGGCCGCAATGGCGCTCAGTTCGCTCTTCGTGGTGACCAACAGCCTCCGGCTACTGCGGTTTCGCTAGGGCATAGCGCAACATCGCAAAGTCTGCCCCGAACTTGGTGACTTCGAGTAGTTGCAATGGCGGCGTGACAATCTTTCGCGGGAGCAAAGGTGCGCCAGAACCGAGGAATACCGATGCCATGCCGATGATCACCTCGTCGAGCAGACCCTGATCATGAAACTGACCGACTAAATCACCACCGCCTACCAGCCAGACGTTCTTGCCCCCGGCCGCCTTGACCATCTCTTGGTGAACTGGCCCCACATCACCTGAGACGAACCGGATATCTGGTCCTTCCACTCGAGGCAAATCGCGGCTACTGAACACCCACGTCGGGAGGGTGTACTCCCACTTAGTTGGGTCACGAAGGAATCCGGTGTGCTCAGCGACCCACTCATACGTTGTCGAGCCCATCGCCATAGCGCCGACATGCGCGATGAACTCCGGGTATTGATCTTCCATTCCTGTCTTCTCACTGAACTGGAACAGCCAGTCCAAAGAGTTGTCAGAATCGGCGATGAAGCCGTCGATACTGCTGGCGGTGTAGTACTGCGTAGTCATGGCCCCAGCCTCGCATCGAGCTCCGACACTCGATGCTGAACGTGGCGAGTGCGAGAGAGTAAGCGGTCACACGTGGTGAGCGGCCTCATGCTCCTGGTGGCCGACCGGCTCGAGCTGGAAGGTGCAGTGTGACACGTCGAAGTGTCCACCTAGGCATTCGCCCAGTCGGTCCAGCACCTCACCGGAGCGCCCCTCGCTGATACAAGCGTGATCGACGATGACGTGCGCGGACAGCACGGGTACCCCACTGGTAATCGTCCAGGCGTGCAGGTCATGGACGTCGACGACTCCACGTACCCGCAGGATGTGGTCGCGAACTTCGTCGAGATCAACCCCACGCGGCGTAGCCTCCAGCAGCACGTCTACTACCTCTCGGAGCAGTGACCAGGCACGCGGAATGATCAAAATCACGATGGCGAGCGAGGCGATCGCATCAAAGGGTGTCCAACCAGTGATCAAAATCAGTACCGCGGCGACGATAACTGCCAGGGAGCCAACGAAGTCTCCGAACACCTCGAGGTAAGCGCCACGCATATTCAAGCTCTTGGACTGGGCCGGACGCAGTACGAGCAGTCCGGCCAGATTGGCCAGCGCACCAACGACGGCCACAGCAAGCATCAGACCACTGTGGATCTCGACGGGTTCGCGTAGCCGTTCGACGGCCATGATCACTACCCAGACCGCGACTGCGACCAACAGCAGCGCGTTGCCAAGAGCTGCAAGCACTTCGGCGCGCTGCAGGCCGAAGGTCCGTTTCACCGTGGCAGCGCGAGTAGCCAGCGAGGCCGCGATAAGCGCCATGATCAAGCCGGTGGCGTCGGTGAGCACATGGCCAGCATCGGCGAGTAGTGCGAGGGAGCCGGCAATCAGGCCACCAACCACCTCAGCGATCAGCACGGCGAACGTAATCACAAGGACGACAATCAGCCGGTTACGGTGCGCGTTAGTTGCCGTCACCGCATGGCCATCTCCGATGCCCACTGCTACGCCACCTCCTTCCACCGACTTGTCAGACTCTCAGCGTGCTATAGCCCGCTCAGAGTCTGACAAGTCGGCCAAGGGCCGCCACCAATCGGTCAGTTGTCTCGGGTTCGCGTACGGCGATCCTCATCCAGTCTGGCCCGAGCCCAGGAAAGGTTTCGCCTCGGCGTACGGCGAAGCCGTGGTCGCGCAGTGCAAGCCGGATCCAGCCGGGTTGGTGGTCGCCGCGTACGCCGCTGGTGTCGAGGAGTACGAACGAGGCCATCGGCTGACCCGCAACGTCGACAGCGACAGCCGTCAGCTGCGCGACCAAGTACGCCCGATCATCCGCCATCTTCTTGGCTGCATCCAAGGCCTCATTGCGAGCTTCGGGCGTCAGGCAGGCAACCATGGCAGCCAGCGCTGGGGTCGATACCGACCACGGTGGCTGCTGAGTTCGCAGCGCTGCGATCAGCTTCGGATCACCGACCACATAACCAGCGCGGAGCCCGGCCAACCCCCAGGTCTTGGTCAGCGAGCGAAGCACGAGCAAACCCGTCATGTCGTCGCTGATCAAGGTCTCTGTCTCACCCGGTA
>JBKPEY010000195.1:0-10195 GCA_046744405.1 Actinomycetota bacterium | reverse complement strand
ACCGCGGCTGCTGGCACGTAGTTGGCCGGTCCTTCTTCTGTTCCTACCGTCACTTGCGCTTCGTCGGAACTGAAAGCGGTTTACAACCCGAAGGCCGTCATCCCGCACGCGGCGTTGCTGCATCAGGCTTGCGCCCATTGTGCAATATTCCCCACTGCTGCCTCCCGTAGGAGTCTGGGCCGTATCTCAGTCCCAGTGTGGCCGGTCGCCCTCTCAGGCCGGCTACCCGTCGAAGCCTTGGTGAGCCGTTACCTCACCAACAAGCTGATAGGCCGCGAGCCCATCCTTGACCGCTAAGCACTTTCCACCTCCAGGTGATGCCACCGAAGGTCATATCCGGCATTAGCAGCTGTTTCCAACTGTTATTCCAGTGTCAAGGGCAGGTTGCTCACGTGTTACTCACCCGTTCGCCACTCGTGTACCCCCGAAGGGGCCTTACCGTTCGACTTGCATGTGTTAAGCACGCCGCCAGCGTTCGTCCTGAGCCAGGATCAAACTCTCCGTTGAAATCTATACAAAGTCGACCCTCATAGAGTCGGTTTTGTTCGTCTCAACTCGTTTAATCGCTGACAAGAAGACCCATGCTGGATCTATGTCAATCAATCAAAGGAATCCGAACTCGGATCACGCCTAGGCGTCCTCCGAGCACGGGGTTTTTTGTGCATTATTTGGCATTGACTTTTAGCACGCTGTTGAGTTCTCAAGTTTCGGGCGCACACCGCGTCGGGACCTTTCGGCCCGGCTTGGGGCAACTCATCTACATTAGAAGTGCGATCACTCCGAGTCAAATCGGTGCGTCGCCCTCCATGAGGCGACACGAGCCCGTCCGAGGTGAGCCTCTGCGAGGCGCCCCGGTCGAGTCGCGACGGTTTGAGTTTCTGCGAGTCGGCCGCTGCAGCTAGCTGCTGCCGCGTCCGGCACTTCGCCAGAACCTAGGAGACTGTACTCCTTCTAGCTCGACTGGTCAATGCGTACGGCTGCCCTCAGCGACTTCAGCTGCGCCGAATGCGAACAGCACCCACCGTCCGCTTGCCTCGTCGAACAATCACGTAACGACCGTGCAGCAGATCGTATTCCCCCAGCCTGGCATCAGGATCGGTTACGCGCTCGTTGTTGACGTACGCACCGCCTTCGATGATCGCCCGTCTCGCTGCGGACTTGCTGGAGACAACCCCGCCAGCAGCTAGCACCTCCACAACCGTAGGGAGGTCGCCGTTGGCGTCGAGCTGAGCCCCGCCGATTTCCGCAGCGACGTCATTCAGCACCGACTCCGATAGTTCCCGGAGATCGGAGCGGCCGAAAACTGCTTCAGCGGCCCAAATGGCAGCATCCCGCTCCGCAGAGCCATGGACCAAGCCCGTGACGTCATCGGCGACAGCACGCTGAGCAAGGCGCAGCTGCGGTGATTCCCGCGTCTGGCGTTCCAGCTCTTCGATCTCGGGTCGGCTGCGTTCGCTGAATACCTTGAGGTATTCGATGACCTTCTCGTCCTCTGCGTTCAGGAAATACTGATGCAGGGCGTAGGGGGAAGTCATCTGGGACTCCAGCCACACCGTCCCGGTCTCGGTCTTCCCAAACTTCGTGCCGTCGGCCTTGGTCAGTAGTGGCGTCGCGAATGCGTGGACGCGCTCGCTCTCAACCCGTCGGATGAGCTCGACGCCGGCGGTGATGTTGCCCCACTGGTCACTGCCGCCAAATTGCAGGGTGCAGCCGTAGGTTCGGTGCAGCTCCAAGTAATCCAGGGCCTGCAACAAGACGTAGGAGAACTCGGTATAGGAGATTCCCTCCTCTAGCCGTTGCCGGACGACGTCTCTGCTCAGCATCCGGTTGACTGGGAAGTGCTTGCCGATGTCACGAAGGAAATCCAGCACCGGCATGGGACCGGTCCAGTCCAGATTGTTGACGATCCGAGCAGGATTTTGACCTGAGAAGTCGACGAATTTCTCGACCTGCCGCCGGATGCTTTCCACCCAGCCGGCAACTGTCTCCTTGGGGTTCAGAACTCGCTCGCTCGTCTCCTTGGGATCACCGATCAGTCCAGTAGAGCCACCGACCAAGATCAGAGGATAATGGCCCGCACGCTGAAGCGCCCGCGCCACCATGAGCTGGACCAAGTTGCCGAAGTGCAAGCTGGGTGCGGTCGGGTCGAAGCCCACATAGAAGGTAACGGGACCGGCAGCCAAGTGCTCGGCGAGCGCGGTTTCATCGGTGGAGAGCGCCACCAGGCCACGCCACTTCAATTCGCTGAGCACGTCGATCACGGGTGCAGTCTTCCATCCATCGCTTACGGCTGATAAATCGCAGTTCTGCGCTGCCGAGCCCGTCCACTTTTCAGCACTGTGGCCTCAGCGATCATCCAGCCATTTCTCTATCACAGCTAGCTCGGCCTGGAGTTCGGCCAGTTGTTCGCGTACCCGCACTTCGGCCGTGCCGCCACGACCGGAGCGGCTATTGATCGAGCCCTCGACAGTTAGCACGGAGCCGACCTCCGGTGTCAATTGGGGCGAAATCTCGACAAGGTCGTCGGCACTGAGGTCGGTCAGCTCAATTCCCGCGGCTTCACAGCGGCGTACGCAAGCGCCGGCGATTTCATGTGCCTCAGCAAAGGGAACCCGCTGGCGTACCAGCCAATCGGCGATGTCGGTTGCCAGCGAGAAACCTTTCGGGGCCAGCTCGGCCAGCCGATCGGAATGGAAGGTCAGCGTCGACAACATGCCCGCAATCGCCGGAAGCATGATCAGCAACTGGTCGATGGAGTCAAAGATCGGCTCCTTATCCTCCTGCAGGTCGCGGTTGTATGCCAGCGGCAATCCTTTCAGCATCGCCAGCAGTCCGGTGAGATTCCCAATCAAGCGCCCAGCCTTGCCGCGGCCTAGCTCCGCCACGTCAGGATTTTTCTTCTGCGGCATGATGCTGGACCCGGTCGACCACTCATCGGCCAAGGATGCGAACCCGAACTCTTGACTGACCCAGACGATCACGTCCTCACTAAGCCTGGACAGATCGACGGCAATCTGGGCGCAGACGTAGGCAGCCTCCGCTACCAAATCCCGCGAGGCGGTGCCGTCAATCGAATTGGCGACGCTGACCTCGAACCCGAGCTCGATCGCTTCTGCCTCTGGATCAATGCCGAGTGAGGTCCCCGCCAGAGCGGCCGACCCGTACGGACTGACCGCCAACCGGCGATCAAGATCGCGAATCCGATCGGCGTCTCGCAGCAAGGGCCAGGCGTGTGCGAGCAGGTGGTGGGAAAGCAGCACCGGTTGCGCGTGCTGCAGATGGGTACGCCCAGGCATGGCAACCCCGAGATGATCATGGGCCTGCTGCTGCAATGCGCCGACAACGCTCCCGAGTTCGCCCGCCACCGTACGCAGCGCATTCCGCAGGTACATCCTGATCAAGGTTGCAATCTGGTCATTGCGAGAACGCCCGGCTCGCAGCCGCCCCCCAAGCTCGCCGCCGAGGAGCTCAACAAGCCGCCGCTCGAGCGCGCCATGCACGTCCTCGTCGGTCTTGGCAGGTGCAAAAGCCCCAGAGGCGACCTCGAACGCCAGGGCATCAAGTCCGTCGATCATCTCCGCAAGCTCGGTTTCGGTCAGCAATCCGCCCTGGTGCAACGCCTTGGCATGGGCCTGCGACCCGGCTAGGTCATAGGGCGCCAGTCTCCAGTCGAAGTGGGTGGAGCGGCTTAGGGCCAGCATGGCGTCGGCTGGGCCAGCATCAAATCTGCCTCCCCAGAGGCGCCCGCGGTGATCGCCTTCCGACGACGTCGACGCAGCGCTCAAGACAAGCCGGCGTCCCGGCGCGCCGCGAGTGTGCTCGACATGCCATAAAGCGAGATGAAGCCGCGCGCTTGAGACTGATCGAACCTGTCGCCCTCGTCGTAGGTGGCGAGGTTGAAGTCATACAGGCTGGTGTCGCTGCGGCGCCCGGTGACGGTGGCCTTGCCGGCATGCAAGATCATCCGAATGTCGCCACCGACCGGCTGTTGCGCCTCGTCGATGAAGGAGTCGAGCGCGCGCTTCAGCGGTGAATACCACTGGCCGTCGTAGGCCAGCTCAGCCCAGCGTTGGTCGATGCCGCGCTTGTAGCGAGCAAGCTCACGCTCGATGGTCACGTTCTCCAGTTCCATATGCGCTGTGATCAAGGCGATCGCGCCGGGCGCCTCGTACACCTCACGGCTCTTGATGCCAACGAGTCGGTCCTCCACCATGTCAAGCCGGCCGACACCCTGCGCGCCCGCCCGCTCATTAAGGATCTGAATGGCCTGCAGCATGGAGACCTTCTCGTTGTCGATCGCAATCGGGTTGCCCGCCTCGAAGGTGATGGTGACCTCGTCGGGATCTCGTGGAACGGCCGGGTCGGCCGTGTAGGCGTAGACATCCTCGATCGGTGCGTTCCAGATGTCCTCGAGGAAGCCGGTCTCCACGGCTCGGCCCCACACATTCTGATCGATCGAGTAGGGCGAAGCCTTGCTCTGTTGGATCGGCAGGCCCTTGTCCTCGGCGTAGGCGATCGCCTTCTCTCGGGTCCACGCATAGTCGCGGACGGGGGCGATCACGGTCAGCTCTGGGGCCAGATTGGCAATGCCAACCTCGAAGCGCACTTGATCATTGCCCTTGCCGGTGCAGCCGTGCGAGACAATCGTCGCCCCGTGCGACCGAGCCGCTTCGACAAGATGCCGCGCGATGAGCGGACGAGACAAGGCGCTGACCAGCGGATAGCGATCCATGTACAGCGCGTTAGCCCGTAGTGCCGGACGGCAAAAGTGTTCGGCGAATTCGTCTTTGGCTTCAACCACGACGGCCTCGACCGCACCGCAGTCCAGGGCTCGCTGGCGAATGACGTCCATGTCCTCGCCGCCCTGGCCGACGTCGACCGCGACGGCCACCACTTCGCGGCCTGTCTCCTCGGCCAGCCAGCCGATACAGACGCTGGTGTCCAGGCCGCCGGAATACGCAAGCACGATTCGATCGCTCATGGGACTTCCTTCTCACTGTGGTTGGGATGAGGATCTGCTGAGCCGTTGGCGGGCTTGCCGGTGCGGCTCATGATCAAAAACTGCTCTGCAATATCGCTGCCACCGCTCGGGCTGCGGGTGATCAGCAGGATCGTGTCGTCACCTGCGATGGTGCCGAGGATCGATTCCCAGCTGACTCGATCGATTGCTCCGGCGAAATACTGCGCCGCACCCGGCGGCGTGCGGAGTACGACGAGGTTGGCCGAGGCCTCCGCTGACACCAACACCTCGGCGCACAAGCGCGCCAGCCGCCCTTCGAAGTTGGCGAACTCCCCCACGTGTGGTGTCCGGTCACCGCCCTCACTCGGCACCGCGTAAACCAGGTGTCCATTGGAACCGCGTATCCGCAGGGCACCAATCTCGACAAGATCACGGGAGAGCGTGCCTTGGTTGACCTGGACTCCATCGTCGGCCAAGAGTTCGGCTAGCTCGTTCTGCGAATGAACCTCGTTTTGCTCCAGCAACGTGATGATCTTGGCGTGCCGGGCGGTCTTGGTCAGCGCTGCTCGGGTGTATGTCGACATCAGCCATCCGCCTTTGCTTGCTGATCCAGGAAGGCCAGCAGCGCCTTCTGCGCATGCCTACGGTTCTCAGCTTCATCCCAGACCACCGACTGCGGCCCGTCGATCACCGCGCCGTCTATTTCCTTGCCGCGATAGGCAGGCAGGCAGTGCAAAACGATTGCCTCCCGATCCGCCAGCGCCAGCACGGCCGGTGTTACCGCATATGGCACGAAGATCGACTCGCGGTCGTGGCGAGAACCTTCTTGACCCATTGATATCCACGTATCGGTGGCGATCACGTCCGCGTCGACCACCGCTTCTTTGACCTCCTCATACACCTGCACACTGCCGCCGGAGCTATTTGCCAGGCCGCGAGCTTTGTCAATGACCGCAGGGTCTGGCTGGAAACCTGGCGGAGCGCCAATCCGGACGTGCATGCCCGCCAAACTGCAGCCAAGCAGGTAGGAATGTGCCATGTTGTTCGCACCGTCTCCGAGATAGGTCAGCGTCACTCCCGTCAAGCGCTGTTTGTGCTGCCGGATCGTTTGCAGGTCCGCAAGGACCTGACACGGGTGATACTGATCTGTAAGCCCATTGATCACCGGCACACCGGCATGATCGGCCATTTCCTGCAAGCGCTCTTGACCCGACGTGCGCCAGACAATGGCAGCCACGTGCCGGCCGAGCACTCGTGCGGTGTCCGCGATCGATTCACCACGCCCTAATTGGGACATTGCCGCATCCATGATCATCGGATGGCCGCCAAGCTCGACGATTGCAGTCTCGAAGGAAATCCGGGTACGCGTGGATGGCTTGTCGAACAGTACGGCGACGGTACGCGGCCCGGCGAACGGGCGCAACCGATGGGGCTCCACCTTGAGCGTGTCGGCGAGATCCAAGATCGCGAGCTGCTCGGCGGCGCTGAGATCGTCGTCGACCAGAAAATGGCGGTTCATGTGGACTCCCCTGCACCGGCGTCCAAGAGTGCCGGCAGCGCAGCGACGAAGCTGTCCAGCTCGGTCGCGCTGATGATCAGTGCCGGCGCCAGCCGCAGCACGTCAGGGCGTGGTGCATTGATCACGAACCCAGCTTCTAGCGCTGCATCGACGACCGCCGGCGCGATGGGCTTTTCCAAGAGCACGGCCTGCAACAGACCACGACCACGTACGCCGGTGATCAACCGATGACCGAGTCCTCGCACCGCTTCAGCCAGATGATCACCCAGCTGCTTCGCGTGATCAAGCAGGCCGTCACGCTCGATGACTGCGATAACAGCGAGGCCGGCGATGGCGGCCACTGGATTGCCACCGAACGTGCTGCCGTGGCTGCCCGGACCGAGCAGTTGAGAAGTCTGACCTGTTGCGATGCAGGCTCCAACCGGGAACCCATTTCCCAAGCCTTTGGCGATCGTCACGATGTCTGCAGTGACGCCTTCATCGACGTGAACCAACCAGCCGCCGCAGCGACCGATCCCGGTCTGCACTTCATCCATCCAAAGCAAGGCTCCGTGACGATCGCAGATCTCCCTAGCCTTGGACAGATATCCAGCAGGAGGTACCACAATGCCGTTTTCGCCCTGGATCGGCTCCAGCACTACCGCCGCCACCGCTTCATCGACCACAGACGCGAGAGCCTCTGGATCACCGTACGGCACGAAGATCACTTCGCTGGGCAGCGGCTCGAAGGGTATGCGGTACTTGGGGTTGTGAGTCAGCGCAAGCGCACCGATTGATCGCCCGTGGAACGCGCCCTCTGTCGAGATGATCTTGCTGCGTCCCGTCATCCGGGTGATCTTGAACGCCGCCTCGTTTGCTTCAGTACCGGAGTTGGTGAAGAAGACCCGCGCTTGGTTTGCACCGGTCATCCGGCTCAACCGCTCGGCAAGAGCAACCTGCGGCGGCGTGGCGAAGAAATTAGAGACGTGGCCCAGGGTGGCGATCTGGCCGGTCACTGCTGACAACACGGTGGGATGGGCATGACCGAGCGCATTGACCGCTAGACCCGACAGCAAGTCCAGATATCGCCGTCCTTCGGCGTCCCAGAGGTAGCAACCCTCACCGCGCACGAAAACCCGCTTCGGCGTGCCAAAGGTGTTCATCACCGAATCGGCGTAGGCATCCAGTACGGCAGCGGAGGTAACCGGGCCGGATAGCTCACGGCTCACTGTCATTGGGTCGGCCGTCATGAGCGCACTCCTTGCGGCGGTTCCACCGGTGCTGGTCCAAAGTCACCGTTGTCGTATTCGTTTGGTGGGATTCCTTTGTCGCGAGAGAACACCCGGCTGCCCAGCCGGATCAGCCCGTCCTGGGTCACCATCGTTCCGATGCCGACATTTGTGAAGATCTCCAGCAGCAGCGCGTGCGGAACGCGGCCATCGACCACCGTTGCTCGGGTGAGTCCACCCTCGACTGCTCGCAGACAAGCCTCCATTTTTGGCACCATTCCGGCCTCGAGCTCCGGCATCAAGCCGCGCAGCTCGGTAGCTGACAGCTCGGTGATCACCTCCCGACTATGCGGCCAGTCCCGGTAGAGCCCCTCGACGTCGGTCAGCACGACGAGTCGATCAGCCTTCAGAGCCACGGCCAGCGCGGCTGCAGCGGTATCGGCATTGACGTTATGCACGACACCGTTCACATCAGGTGCAATGCTGGCCACCACCGGAACGCTGCCTGAGTTGATCAGGCCTTCGACGGCTTCGGTGCGCACCGAGACCACGTCCCCAACCAGACCAAGATCGACTTCTTGCCCGTCGACCAGGGTGCCGCGACGCTCGGCGGTGAAGAGCCCACCATCCTCCCCGGAAAGGCCGACGGCCACCGTGCTGTGGGTGTTGATCAATCCGACCAGATCTCGTCCGACCTGGCCGACCAGCACCATGCGGACCACTTCCATAGCCTCAGGGCTGGTAACTCGCAGGCCGCCGCGGAACTCGGAGGCGATTCCAAGCCTGGAGAGCATCGTTGAAATCTGTGGCCCGCCACCATGGACGACAACGGGATGGACGCCGCACCGTTTCATGAACACGATGTCTTGGGCGAAGTCCCGCTTCAGATTGTCGTCGATCATGGCATTTCCGCCGTATTTGATGACGACGATCTTGCCTGCGTAGGTCTCCAGCCAGGGCAACGTTTCAGTGAGGATCGACGCCTTCTCGACCAGCGACAGCGGACGGGCTTCGACGGGTGGTGAAGGTCGGGAGTTCATGTCGAGTACTCCGCGTTCTCTTTGACATAGTCATAGGTGAGATCGTTCGTCCAGATGGTGGCCGAGTGCCGGCCGTTACGCAGGTCGACGATGACCTCAACGTTTTTGCCGCTCAGGTCGACCAGCTCTCGCGGGTCGCCGATCGAGCCGTTGCGACAGACCTGTACGCCGTTGAACGACACGTCAATGCCGTCCGGTTCGAAATCAGCAGTGGTCGTGCCGATCGCAGCCAAAACTCGTCCCCAGTTGGGATCATGTCCGAAGACAGCGCACTTGAAGAGATTGCTACGCGCGATCGCTCGACCGACCTGCACTGCGTCGTCATCCGAGGCCGCGTGGTCGACCTGGATCGCGATGGTATGCGCCGCTCCCTCGGCATCGGCAAGCAGTTGGAAGGCAAGATCATGACAGGCCTCGTCCAGCGCGGCCTGGAAATCGCCAGGCGCGGGGCGTACGCCGGAAGCGCCGCTACTCATCACAATGACTGTGTCGTTAGTGGACATACAGCCATCGCTGTCTATTCGCTCGAAGCTGCGCCGGCACGCGTGGGCGAGTTGCTCAGGCAGCTGGTCACGGTCGACAACGGCATCGGTTGTTAGGACGACCAGCATCGTGGCCAGGCCTGGTGCCAGCATGCCGGCACCCTTCGCGATGCCGCCGATGGACCAACCCTCGTCGACGTAGCTGGTCTGTTTGGACACCGAGTCGGTTGTCATGATCGCCTCAGCTGCCGCCTGCCCACCATCACGACTGAGCAGCGGAACAAGCTCGCGAATGGCCGGTGTCAATCTCTCCATCGGCAGCCGCACGCCGATCAAACCCGTCGAGCACACAGCGATATCAACCGCGCCACAGCCGAGAGCCTCGGCAACCAACTCCGCAGTCTGATGGCTGTCGGCAAATCCGTTCGGACCAGTGCACGCATTAGCACCACCGGAGTTCAAGATCACTGCTCGCAACTGGCCGTCGCTCAGGACCTGCTGAGACCACAGCACTGGCGCGGCCTTTACGCGGTTCGTCGTAAAGACGCCTGCCGCAGCGTTATCCGGACCGGTATTCACTACCAGCGCCAGATCTTTGCCACCACTAGTCTTCAATCCGGCCGCCAACCCGCAGGCAAGGAATCCGGAAGCTGTCGTGATACTCACGGCGCCACCCCAATGGCGGACAATCCGGTGGTCTCGGGGAGGCCGAGTGCCAAATTCATGCACTGAACTGCGGCGCCGGCCGTGCCCTTCGTCAAGTTGTCCAACGCTGCGATGGCGATCAGCCGGCTCGCATCATGATCAACTGTGACCTGAATCTGCACCGCGTTCGATCCGAGCACGGACTTGGTCTGCGGCCATTGGCCGTCTGGTAGTAGCTGGACAAACGGCTCATCCGCGTACGCCTCGGTGTAGGCAGCGTAGGCCTGATCATGGGTTAGCCCCTGATCAGCAAGTGGAGCCGTACAGGTCGCCAGAATCCC
>JBKPEY010000381.1:0-2339 GCA_046744405.1 Actinomycetota bacterium | reverse complement strand
CCTATGCGGTGTCGCTGGGTTGTTGGCCTCACCGGTGTCCTGGCTGCACCACTTCGTCTGGGTTGTTCCACTTGCCATGAGCCTTCTCGAGCGGCGACCGATCGGTCCGCGCAGGCTCCCCGTCTGGTTTTTGGCTTTGGGCTGGCTTTTTGTCGGCTGGGTTGTGGTCGCGCCATTCACTCACTTGCCCAATGGGGCAGATGTCGAACTCCAGTGGAGCTGGTCGCAAAACCTTCTCGCATCGATTACGGCCGTTGCCGGGCTGGCGCTGCTGGCATCGGCGATCATGATCGCACGACCTAGGGTCTTGACGATTTTCGCGCGCAGCGGCCGCAAGCCAATTGCAGCAGGCGACTGATTACGTCCTACTGTGGGCACCTGCTAGGAGGTCAGGCCCTGGTCACTGACCCGACTCGTTGGTGATGAAGCCGATGAGAACGGCGGTCCACCAAAATGACTGAGAGAGTCCTGCGAGCACCATGCCACGGTGAATCAGCGATCGCGCCGGGGTTGGCATCTGCCGTTCCATGAGACGACTTGTCGCCAGAGCAAGCACTCCGACGATGCCGACGCCCAGCACACAGCAGAGCTTGACAACGACGAGCCAGGAACTGAGATCTGGCTTGAGCAAGACGCCGCTGGCGGCGAGGCCGGCCAGTCCAAGCCAGGTCAATGGGATCAACCGTTCAGCGGTGAGCAGGACATCGCCGATGGTTACCCGGCGGGAGAGGGAAAGCAGCCCATACCAGTCGACGGCAAGCACCGATCCAAAGCCCACAACGAGAGAGATCAAATGAATGAAGAGAGCCACCAGTTGTAGCCAGTGCGGTGGATTGATCAACGTCGAGAGGAAGACCAAGCCAATGATGGTCGCCACGACGATGCCGAGCAGCCGCGCCTCTGACGGGGTCGCTAATCCGGTGAGCCACGCTGGCCGAAGCCTCACCGTCCGAGCGAACATTTGCAGCACAAGCAGCTTCCCCCCTGAAAACTCTCGGCGCGATGCCGCATCCTCGACTCTATCGCTCGCGAATGATAGAGAACATGACACGCCCCGCTGGAAATCGCGGCAGCGCGAGCTCCTCAGGACTAGGTGGGATACGAGGCTCCTCGGAAATTCACTCGAATGCCGTAGAGAGAACTCGTTGCGGTGATGTAGAGATGGTTCCGCTGAGGTCCCCCGAAGGTGAAGTTCGATGTGATCTCCGGCAGCCTGAGCTTGCCGATCAAGGAACCGTCAGGGTCATAACAGTGCAGGCCGTCGTGAGCGGCACCCCAAAGCCGACCGAGATGATCGAATCGAATCCCGTCATAGCCTTTGTCGTCGGCACAGAAAAGCTCGCCGCCGCTCAGTTTGCCATGATCAACATCGAAGACTCGGATGCGATGCAGTTCGCTATCGACGATGAACAATCGGCGTTCGTCGGGCGAGAAAGCCAGACCGTTGGGCTGTGCGAAGTCCTCGACCACCGCGATTAGGTTGCCTTTTTCGTGATCAAGACGATAGACGTTGTGCGAGCCGATTTCGGATGCAGCTTCGTGCCCCTCGTAGTCGGTACGGATTCCATAGCTTGGATCGGTAAACCACAGTGCCCCGTCCGAGTGCTCGACCACGTCGTTCGGGCTGTTCAATCGACGTCCTTTGTACGCCGCAGCGAGCACTTTGATTGAGCCGTCGTGTTCAATTCGGGTCAGCCGGCGTTCTCCGTGTTCGCAGGTCACGAACCGTCCCTGCCGGTCGACCGTTCGACCGTTGGTAAACCCGGCCGGCGTCATAAAGACATCAGTACGTTCACTGACTTCGTCATAACGCATTACACGATCATTCGGTATGTCGCTGAACAGCACGAATCGGCCGGCTGGGTGGTACGCCGGCCCTTCAAGCCAGCGACCGCCGGCAAACAGTCTGGCTACGGAACGGTCGCCTCCCGCACCAGCAAAGCGCGGATCCAGCACCTGAAACTCTGCCGGAATGAACTCGACCACAGCCCTCTCCTCTACTGACATTGGCTTCGTCTGGCAGCCGTGACTCTATCGAGATGGGCGCCCCGAGCCTGTCGGATCGCCATCGTGGCTATCATCAGCCTCGATCCATGTGCGACTGGTCGAACGCCTGGGGCGGTAGCTCAGCCGGTTAGAGCAGAGGACTCATAATCCTCCGGTCGCGGGTTCGAGTCCCGCCCGCCCTACTTGAGCGTTGTGTGCCTTCGGCTGAGGTTTGACATTTCTATTTCGCGTGATGGTTGACGATGTTTCGGGTGATGGTTGACACCTACTTCGGCTGATCCTTGACACTCCCGTATGAGGGAGTTGAGCGTGGCCGAGCAGCGCTATCAGGC
>JBKPEY010000574.1:0-2893 GCA_046744405.1 Actinomycetota bacterium | reverse complement strand
GCTAGCCCCTCAAGATGCGCCGCACCGCATAGCCCGTAGCCACCGCACCTGCCATAGCGCCCGCCCCACCAGCGCCGAGCAGTCCGAGTCGCGCCGCCTTCCGGCCGCTCCGGTAATCCTGAATCTGCCAGTCCTGTTCTGCTGCATGTGCCAACAGCCTGCCGTCGGGGTTGATCGCACAGGGGTGCCCCACCAGCGAGAGCATCGGCAGGTCGTTGTAGGAGTCCGAGTACGCGAAGCAGTGAGCAAGATCAAGTCCGTGCTCGTGGACCAACGCTCTGATGGCCTCTGCCTTGGCTGGGCCATGCAGCAGATCACCTTTCAGTCGGCCGGTATAAACACCGTCGATGTGCTCAGCGGTAGTCCCCAAGGCGCCGGTCAATCCCAGCCGGGCGGCGATGATTCCGGCTACCTCGACGGGCGCAGCGGTTACCAGCCAGACCTGCTGCCCGGCGTCTAGATGCATCTGAGCGAGCGCCCTGGTTCCTGGCCAGATGCGTTCAGCGATCGACTCTTCGTAGACCTCGTTTGCGATCTCTGTCAGTTCCTCGACCGTGTGCCCTTCGATGAATCCCAATGTCACGCTGCGGGCGTCATCGATGTGGCCGGCCTTCTCTCGACCTACCATGCGGAAGTAGGCCTGGGCCCACAGGCCCTTCACGATCACTCTGGTTGGAAAGAAGCCCCGCCGATACAAACCCTTGGCCAGATGGAACAGCGACGCACCCTGGATCACGGTGTTATCAAGATCAAAAAACGCCGCAGCCGTGGGATCGGAGTGGATCAGCGGTAGCTGCTGACCGACGGCCTCCTCGAGATCCTGGGACGTCTCTTCCAGCGGTCCGGCGGCAGTTAGCGGACTGTCCTGGTCGACAGGAATCGCCGATGCGTCGCTGCCTGGAAGTTGCTCGACCTTCGGCGATGGTTCAGCAGGGCCGGCTTGTTCGGCGGGCGCATGCTCTGACTTACTCATGGCGCTCTCCGGTCCGCTCACGTCATCACCATAGTGTCCGGATGGTGGATGTTCGTGCCAGACTCAGGTGGGTGAACGATCAGGAGGCGGCCGCAGTCCACCTCATCGATGCTGGGTCGTTGAACACCAACCTCGCCGATCTTGTGACTCGGCAGGCGCAGGCTCAGCCTGCGGGCGTGGCATTGGTTCAGCCGAGGCCGATACGGCGCACCATGACGTGGGCGGAGCTCGACGGCCGAGTGGACGCGGTCGCTGCGGGATTGTCTGCGCATGGCCTGCTGGCCGGGCATCGCGTTGCGATCTGCGGACCGAACAGCATCGAATTCGTGGTGGCCTACTTTGCGACCCTACGCGCTGGTTATGTCGCAGTACCCATCAATCCGGACTCGACCACCACTGAGTTGCAGCAGATGATCAACGACTGCGGAGCTCACGTGCTGTTCAGCGCTGTACATCAGGCAATTGACGACATCCATCAGATAGCCCTCACTTCCGACGGGCTCGATGAGCTATCCGACGCCACAGCCGAGCCGGTGAGCTCACCGAAGGATCCGGAAGCGCTGGCGGTGCTGCTTTATACGGCGGGCAGCTCGGGCGAACCGAAGGCCGCGATGCTCTCGCACCGCGCGCTGCTCAGTCACCTGCACAACGTTGCATCTCTTGACATTCTCAATCGCGACGACGCTGTCCTAGCCCTGCTGCCGCTGTTCCATGTCTTTGGATTGAACGCGGTGCTCGGAACCTCTGTGCTGGCAGGTGCACGGATGGTGATCATGGACGGGTTCGATGGTTTCGTCGACGTGCTGGCAGCAGAAAAAATCACGAACCTCCCCGTGGTACCCCCGATGCTTGCTCGCATTCTGGATGACGAGCGCGCCATCGCCAGCCTCGGCTCGGTGACCATAGTGGTATCGGGAGCTGCGCCGCTAGCAATTGATCTTCGTGACCAGTTCACCGCGCGTACCGGCCTGAGAGTTGATCAAGGGTATGGACTAACCGAGGCAGCTCCCGGCGTTACAGCTACCTTTGGTGCCGATGTGCTCGGCCACGGACACGTGGGGCGCCCGCTGCCGGGTGTGGAGATCCGTATCGGTGACGGCTCGGAACCGAGCGAACCGGAAGAGGTCTGGGTTCGCGGTGCCAATGTGTTTTCCGGCTATTGGCCAGACGGCCGCGGTGGTCCTGATCAAGATGGCTGGATTGCCACTGGTGATCTCGGTTACTTGATCGACGGTGAACTGTTCCTCGTCGACCGGTCACGGGAGTTGATCATCGTCAACGGCTTCAACGTCTATCCCGCCGAAGTCGAAGAGGCAATCGCCGAGCTACCAGAAGTCAACTCCGTTGCGGTGGTCGGTCGGCCGCACTGGCGTACGGGCGAGCAGGTCGTGGCCTTCGTCACCGGAGCTGGCCTAGATGAGGCGGCGATCAACGAACACTGCGCGAGCCGGCTCGCGAAGTTCAAGCGCCCTAGTTTGATCTGGGTCGTCGACCAGCTGCCTCGCGGGATCACCGGCAAGGTGAGAAAGGGTGTCCTGCGCGGCATGTCTCAGACGTAGTTGCTTGCGAGCTGCTCGCCCAGTTTCCGACGTTCGTCGTGCGAGCTGCTGGTCATCGGCAGAGGCTATACGGGACCCGCCATCCGCTTTACAGTCGATGAATGAAGCTGGCGCCGGCCGAGCTACGGGCGGTGATTGCGCTCGCAGTCGGCATGTTCTGTGTGCAAGTCGATTTCTTCGCACTCAACCTGGCGCTACCGCGGATGGCGGTCGACCTCAACGAGACGACGACGAACATGCAATGGGTGATCAGTGCCTACATGATCGCCGTAGGTGCAGCCATGATTCCGGGTGGTCGGCTTGGCGACCTGCGCGGTCACCGGCGGATCGTCGTGGCCGGCCTGGCTGTCTTCGGCGGAGC
>JBKPEY010000594.1:0-1281 GCA_046744405.1 Actinomycetota bacterium | reverse complement strand
CCGGTCGGCTCCCAGCTCAGTTACAAGCACGTCGTAAAGCTGTCGCGCCGGCCACGCCGTGTCCTGACGTCGATAGCTGATGAAGACCCGCCCCGCCTCGCCTTTCTCCATAACCGACCACTTCCACTCACCCGCACCTGGTGTCAAGCCTAAGAGTCAGGTCACCGACATCCCACTCAGCAGTCCCCGGTGGTCGGTGTTCAGCCTTCCTTACGCCGAAAGCGGTCGGACACTCCCCGTGATGCCCGCCACAAAGTGTGCTCGCGGGAAATGGCCTCTTCGGCCTGGCCAACGAAGGCGGCCCAACGCTCCTCGCTGTTCACCGTCGGGAGCTCTGTCGCGATCGAGGCGAGCTCCTGACTTGCGATCCCGTACGCGGTCGCCAGATTGCGGTGTTGCTTCGCCTCGATCCAGGCCATGACCCCTCCGGCGGACGCGGCGAGGAAGCCGAGGAGGTCGAAGTTGACCCAGCCGAACGCCTTGAGCGCGCCGCCAATGAGGCCCGCGATTTCGAGCACGATGCTGACCAGCACCCACCCGCGCGCTTGCCGATCGTTCCACCGCGCCTTCCCGGAGTACCAACGTTGCTGGTCGGCAATCCGGTCGGTGAGATAGACCTGTCGCCGCTCATCGAACCTGAGGGCGCGCACTTGGCGCATCTTGTCGCTGATTTGGTGCTCATCGGGTTCTGCTGTTCCCAATGGGATTGACCGAAGGTCCTGCAGCAGCGAGTAAGTCTGATCAAGGAACTGCTTGTCAACGTCAGCGGTGTCGCGCTCGAATGGTTCAGCGCGCACCATGTAGCGCCAGGCGAGCGTCTTGGCCGACTCCGCCGCAGCCCGGCCCTCGTACCAGGTTGTGAGGGGGCTTGTCGTGGCGAGAAACAGTTCGGCACCGAGCGCGCAAGCGAAGGCGATAAAGGCCAGGCCGCCACCAATCTGAAAGCCACCCACGGTCGTTAACGTGAGTGCACCCCCGAACGCCCCGACGACTAGAGCGCCAAGACGTACTCGAAGTGATCTCAGGTAGGACCGCTGCGCTCGCTGCGACTCCCGGTCCGCGCTTCGGTACAACGCCGGCAAGTCGGCCGGACCGTCGATGATAACGCTCATCTGGCACTCCTTCGAAAGCTGCGCTGACGCTCCGCGGGCTCTACCGTAGCGGCGCGCGGGAAGCACCGGACCGGAGCAGGTGACACACAGGCCGTCGTGACACGATGGTCCACTACGGCAGGGCATCCCTGGACAAAAGGCGACGACGTGAGCGGTAACGCAAGCTTCC
>JBKPEY010000513.1:0-1893 GCA_046744405.1 Actinomycetota bacterium | reverse complement strand
CTTCCACGCTTAGCCTGAGCCGGAAGTTCCCGCTGGAGCCGATTCCGCGAAAGATCAGACAGACTCGCCGTCACCGCCGAGTCCCACGTACGCTGTTGCCCATGTGGTCCCAGCGCGAAGTCATCGACTACGCGCTGCAGCGACGCTCCACGCTCCAGGCGCTGCGGCGCCCAGGACGCAGGCTTGCCCTCCAGGAAGCCTGTGACGCTGACCCGATGCTGCTCCGCGCAGCCAAGCACCACGGCGAACCGTCCAGCGTAGACTGCCCGGTCTGTGAGTCTGACGAACTGGTCAACTTGCAGTACGTCTTCGGCGACCAGCTAGGGCAGTACTCCGGGCGGATCAAACGGACCACAGAACTAGAAGAGATGGCGCACGAGTTCGGGGAGTTCAAGGTCGTGGTCGTCGAAGTTTGTCCAGCCTGTGGCTGGAACCACATGATCCTTTCCTATCTTCTGGGTGATGGGGTGAAGCGCAAGCCTCCCCGCCGACAGCAGACGGTAGAGGACATTTATGGCTGATCCCTACTGGGGACCCGTCGAGCGGGAGCCCCAAGGCACTCGCGCGCGCCAGAAAACCAGATCGTCCGGCCGACGCTGGCTTCGCGGCATCCTCATCACCATCGCTGCGCTGACTGTCCTCGGGATGGTCAGCGCCTTCGCCGTCGTCGGTTACGGCTACAGCACGACGAAGCTGCCCGCCGCAAACGCTGAGTTCAACACCGCGACCACCTTCGTCTACTACAACGACGGCAAAAGTGAGCTAGGCGACTTTGCCATCCAAAACCGCACACCGCTCACCTTCGACAAGATGCCGGCGACCATGAAGCAGGCTGCGATCGCCGCTGAGAACCGCACCTTCTGGACTGACAAAGGCATCTCTATCCGCGGCATGATCCGGGCCGCCTGGAAGATCGCTCGCAGCCAGGACGTCCAGGGTGGCTCAACGATCACCCAGCAGTACATCAAGATCTTGTACCTGAACTCCGAGCGCACCATGAAGCGCAAGTTCCGTGAGCTCTTCCTCGCTTACAAGATCAACAAGAAGATGAGCAAGGAAGACATCCTCGCCGGTTATCTCAACACGATTTACTTCGGGCACGGCGCGTACGGGGTGCAGGCGGCAAGCCAGGAATACTTCAACATCGACGCCAAGAAGTTGAGCGTCCCACAAGCCGCCTTCCTCGCGACGGTGGTCAACAACCCAAGCATGTATGACCCAGAGGAGAAGGAAAATCAGGAGCGAATCCTCAGCCGCTATCGCTATGTGCTCCACTCCATGGCCGAAATGGCCTACATCACTCCCGTACAGGAAGCCAAGTACGCCCAGAAGCTGCCGAAATTCCCCAAGGTCGCAGCCAACCAGCGATACGGCGGGCCTAAGGGCTTCCTGCTCAAGATGGTCGAGCGTGAGCTGGGTGCAGCAGGCTTCGACTCCTCACAGATCAGCGGCGGTGGACTGAAGATCACCACCACCTTTGACAAGGACGCTCAACAGGCCGCCGTCGACGCTGCCCAGAAGTACACCAAGCAATCGGCATCGGCCGTCGGCCGGAAGTCATCCAAGCTGCATGCCGCGCTAGCTTCGGTTGATGTGAACAGCGGTGAGGTCCTCGCTCTCTATGGCGGACCTGACTTCGTCAAGAACTCGCGCAACTGGGCCACCACCCCACGCCCGACCGCCTCGACGTTCAAGACGTACGCGCTGGCCGCGGGCCTGAAGGACGGGTTCAGCCTGGCCGACACCTTCAACGGCAACACCTGGACACCGCCGGGAGACAAGAATCCGGTACGCAACGAGTTCAGCCACCAGTACGGCCAGAAAGTCGACCTGATCAAGGCCACCGCTAATTCGATCAACACCGCGTTCGTCGATCTCACTACTCAAATGGAC
>JBKPEY010000419.1:0-7833 GCA_046744405.1 Actinomycetota bacterium | reverse complement strand
CGTGCTAGAGACTTGCCGCGTGAGGTACCTGCCGCCGCTGCGGCATCCGATACGGACGATCGGTCGACGACGGTTTGATTTTGATCATCAGATCGTCGTCATGGGAATCGTGAATCGTACGCCCGACTCATTCTTTGATGGGGGCCGGACATTTGGGCTCGATCAGGCGGTGGATGCCGCACTAGCCGCAGCCCAGACTGGCGCGGACTGGATCGACATCGGCGGTCTTCCTTTTTCACCTGACACTCCGCAAGTGACGGCAGCCGAGGAGACCGACCGAGTGTTGCCGGTCATCGAGCAGGTCACTGCGGACAGCGACGTTGTCGTCTCTGTCGACACGTTTCGTCCGGAGGTTGCAGTGCGCTGCCTAGACGCCGGCGCCACCGTGATCAACGACACCACCGGCCTGCACGATCCCGAACTAGCTGACCTCGCGTCCGCGCGAGGTGCGACGTTGGTAATCACCCACAGCCGTGCACTGCCGCACCAACATCACCGGCGGCCGCAGTACAGCGATGTGGTAACGGAGGTCAAAGCCTTCCTCGCCGAACGCATCCAACTGGCGATTGATCATGGAGTCCCGGAGAGCCAGATCGTCATAGATCCTGGCCACGATCTCAACAAGAACACACTGCACACCCTGGAACTCACGCGGCGACTGACTGAGATTGCCGATCTTGGGCTGCCGATGCTGGCTGCCGTATCCAACAAAGACTTCCTGGGCGAGGCGACCGGCCTAGCTAACTGGGACCGAATGGCTCCCACCATTGCCGCGGCGACAATTTGTGCACTCAACGGTGCCCGCATCCTGCGTATGCACGACACCCTCGCGGCTGTCGCAGCGGCACGCATGATCGAGGCTGTGATGGGATTCCGAGAGCCCGCTTACCTGCACCACAACATCTAGATTACGAAACGAAGCTGCCTCCAGCTTCCGTGACGGAGGTGTACGTGAGCTGAAAGCAGGCACAGGCTCGTCAGTCACGGCAACTACTGTGTTCGACATGGACGTCTGGCCGCGGGAACGGGTGCTTGGGCTAGCGCCTGACCGTGCCTCAATCGTTGCCGCCAGCGAGCTTGCGGGAACGCGGACGTGGCTTGACGTCGGTTGCGATTCCGCGGGCTTGTGGGGATCTTGCGCTAGCGGCGGCCGGCTTTACGAGACGGTTGTCGATCTCGGCTCATCGACCGGTTACACGTGCAGCTGCCCCAGCCGGAAGCTGCCGTGCAAGCACGCCCTTGCCTTGCTCCTTCAGTGGAGTGACGGTCTGGTGCCTGTGGGCCAACCTCCGCCTTCTGCGGCGGCGTGGTTGCGCGCGCGGGCAGCGCGGAAAGCACAGCCGCCGGAGGCGTCCCACGCCGGGCGGCAAGCTGGCGAGCTGGTCGATCCCGCCGCCGCGATCAAACGTGCCGCGGCGCGCGCCGATCGGGTCGCGGCAGGTCTCGATGAACTCGATCAATGGCTCTGTGATCAAATACGCGGTGGCATTGCAGGTTTGGACCGAGCCGGCTACACCCACTTCGACAAGATCGCTGCGCGCATGGTGGATGCGCAGGCACCAGGGGTTGCCGGCATGCTGCGCTCCATTCCCGCTGAGTTCGCAAGCGTCGGTTGGCCGAGCCGGGTGCTGGAACAGCTGGGTGCTGTCCACCTGCTCATTTCGGCGCATCGACGGCTTGATGAGCTCCCGGCTGAGCTTGCTGCGACGGTTCGCGCTCGGATCGGATACTCGGTCAACAAATCCGAGGTCCTGGCACGTCCGGGTGTTGTTGATCACTGGTTCGCAATCGGCATGCTGGATACCGCCGAATACCGTCTCGACAGCCGGCGCGTGTGGCTCTACGGTGCTGCCACTGGCCGCTGGGCGGTGATCATGAGCTTTGCACCACCAGGCGGTTTCCTCGACGATTCAGTCCTAGCCGGCTACCTGGTCCATGCTCGCTTGCACTTCTACCCAGGCTCTGGACAGTTCCGAGCTTTGGTAGGAGAGCAGGTGACCGCCACTGCTGGTCAGACGATGCCGCCGGCCGAGTCGTTCGGCGACGTACGTAGTCGGTTTTCCGAACTCATGGCGGCCGATCCTTGGGCGGTTCGGATGCCGGCAGTGATCAGTGCCGCTCCTGTTCCGGGCCATGGACTGTGGCGCATGCAATCCGCCAGCGGTGAGTGCTGCGACATGATCGACCTCTCTGAGGAGCCCTGGCCCTTGCTCGCCCGTTCCTGCGGCGAGCAGATCGAGGTGTTCGGAGAGTGGTCTCCACGCGGCTTCCGGCCGCTGAGCGTGCTCGGTACTGATGCGACGGAGCCGTTCAGCACCTCTGTTGTCTCCCGGGCGGCTTGACTCATGCCAGTGTGGGAGGACGTCGTGGCGACCGGGCTGATCGGGACAGACCGGCGCCCTGTGCCCGAGAAGTTGCCGGGTAGCTGGGGCATCGAAGTTGACCAATTTATCGATCCGGCGCGTACGGTGCTGACTCTTGCTGCCCGCCACCGTGCTGTCCAGCGAGCAAGTGGGCTGCTCTCCTCGTGCTCAACTGGCTTGCCGGCTCCGCCGGATCGGCAGCCGCTCGCGAGCCGCGCGGCGCACGAGATCTTGGCGCGGCTGCTTTCACCGCCGCAGGTCGATCTATTGAACCTCTGGTTGATGGCGGCCGCGGAGCGCGGTCAGCGCGCGTCGGGAGCGTATTGGACTTCGCTGGTGATGGTGGCCGCTCGCACCACCGAGCTCGATCGGGCAGCCTTGGCAGCAGCTCTTGGCGACCGCGGTGTGTGGTTCGTCCAGCAGAATCCAGAATGGGCGCGACTGGCCAAGGGCCTGCGGCCGCAGCCAAAGGAGCAGATTTCGTCGGAGCCGAACGACTCCCCAGGCGTTGAGCTGACCAAGGAGGCCGTACGAGCCAATCCTGAGCTGATCATGAGCCTCACTCCGCCATGGCCACCCGGACTCACCCGCGCGGTCCTTGCCGTCATTCTCAGCGGTCAGCTGCAGCAACGGGCCGCCCGGTACGCGGCGATCGTAGGTGCGCGGGTGCCTCTGCAGCATTATGAGTTGCTCCGATCGGCCGCCCAAGAAATACCGGCCCGCGAGCTCCCACTGACTCCTGCCGCATTGCGGTCTGTGCGCGAGGCCCTCCTTGCGTTGGAGCGCACCGTCTGGATTCGTATTGAGATGCAGTGCGCCTTCTCGGGCGAGCCGATCATCGTGCAACGTCTGGAGATACCGCCGTGGTGATGTCGGCAGATCAGCAACAACAACCAGAAGACGCAGTGGGCCAGCCCTTCGATGTGGCGAGCCAGCCGCTGCGGCCGCATGCGGAGCAGGCGTATAAGTCTGAACTTGCTGCCCTGCAGGCTGTGGACGATCGACCTAGACCACCACATTGGCGGCTGTCGCCGTGGGCGGTTGTGACGTATCTGATGGGCGGTGAACTCACCGACGGCACAGTGATCTCGGCAAAGTACGTCGGCTCCCGCCGGCTGATGGAGGTTGCGGTCGCAACGTTGGCCACCGATCGTGCGCTGCTGCTGCTCGGCGTGCCCGGTACTGCGAAGTCATGGGTGTCGGAGCACTTAGCGGCGGCAATCGCCGGAGACTCGACATTGATGGTGCAGGGCACCTCCGGAACTGCGGAGGAGGCCATCAGATACGGCTGGAACTATGCCCGGCTGCTCGCCGAGGGTCCAAGCGGGCGCGCTCTGGTTCCGTCGCCGGTGATGGTTGCCATGGACCGCGGCTCGATCGCTCGGATCGAGGAGCTGACCCGGATCCCATCCGAAGTGCAGGACGCACTGATCATGATCTTGTCCGAGAAGACCTTGCCGATCCCCGAGCTTGGCCGTGAATCCCAGGCGCTGCGCGGATTCAACGTGATCGCGACGGCCAACGACCGCGACAAGGGAATCAACGAGCTGTCCTCGGCGCTGCGTCGGCGGTTCAACACCGTGGTCATGCCGCTACCGCACAATGAGGAAGACGAGGTGAACATCGTCACGACTCGAGTCGCTGACCTCTCCTCCTCTCTGGAACTGCCCAAGATCCCAGCCGCGGTTGATGAGATCCGCCGAGTGGTGACTGTGTTTCGTGAATTGCGATCTGGCGTTACCGCAGACGGGCGCACCAAGCTCAAGTCGCCGTCGGGCTCACTCTCTACGGCGGAAGCCATCTCGGTAATCACCAGCGGCATCGCGCTATCGGCCCACTTCGGCGACGGTCAACTGAAACCGGCCGACGTCGCGGCCGGCATCGTTGGCGCGGTAGTCAAAGATCCCATCGCCGACGGGGTGGCGTGGAGTGAATATCTTGAAGTGGTCGCCCGCGGTCGGCAGGGCTGGTCGGAGTTTTATTCGGCCTGCCGCGAGGTGTCGTGACGACCGCACTGCATTCCGGTGCTGCCGCCGCGACCGACGGCGACGCGGACACACGACCGCCCGTCGAGGTGTTCGGCATCCGCCACCATGGACCCGGCTCAGCCCGCTCGCTGATTGCTGCGCTGGAGGAGTATCAGCCGGACGCAGTGCTCATTGAGGGTCCCGCGGACGCTGATCCTCTGCTGCGGTGGGTTCTCTCCGACGGGATGACGCCGCCGATCGCCCTGTTCGGCTACGCCCCTGACCGTCCACAGATCGCCGCGTTCTGGCCGTACGCTGTCTTTTCCCCTGAGTGGCAGGCAATGACCTTCGCGCTCCGGCGCGGTATCGAGGTGGCCTTTTGTGATCTTCCCGCGTACGCGGTGCTGGCCCGTTGGCGGCAAAGCGCTGCTGGTGATGATGATCACGATGATCTTGAAGAGCCAGACGGTGCATCAGAGGTGGCGCTCCCTGCGGCCCTAGTGGAGGACCAGGACCCATTAGCTCTGTTAGCGGAAGCGGCCGGCTACGACGATCCAGAGCGGTGGTGGGACGACCTTGTGGAGTCCCGGCTTGATTCGTCGTCGCCGTTTCCAATGATCACCGATGCGATGGCAGAGCTGCGGATGATCATGGGCCAGTCCGGCCGTCACGGCGATCGGGAAGCTCGCCGAGAGGCGTACATGCGCCAAAAAATCCGGGATGCACTGAAGCGGGGGCGAGAACGCGTGGCGGTCGTCTGCGGCGCCTGGCACGCCCCGGTGCTGCGTTGGCCGCTGCCTCCGGCGGCTGGTGATGCCCGGACGCTGCGTGGCATGCCTCGACGCAAGATCACTTTGACGTGGGTGCCCTGGACTCATCAGCGGCTCGCCTCGGCCACCGGCTATGGGGCCGGTGTTGCCTCACCCGGCTGGTACCACCATCTCTGGATTGCTCCTGATCAGCCGATCGTGCGCTGGCTCACCAAGGTGGCCCAGGCGCTACGCGAGCGTGATCTTCCGGTGTCGAGCGCACATGTCATCGAAGCCGTCCGGCTCGCCGATACGTTGGCGGGCCTGCGCGGTCGCCCGTTGGCCGGGTTGGCAGAGGTGACCGAGGCGACCCGGGCAGTGCTCTGTGACGGTGATGAGCTAGCAGTCCGCTATGTCACAGACCATCTTGTCGTTGGGCAAGCGCTCGGCTCAGTCAACGACGCCGTGCCGACGGTGCCCCTGGAGGCTGACCTTGTCAGTACCTGTCGGACACTGCGGATCAAACGAGAGGCACAGTTCCGGCTTCATGATCTTGATCTGCGGAGGCCCATCGATCAAGCCCGCTCTCAGCTGTTCCACCGGCTGCAGCTGCTCGGGCTGCGATGGATCGTGCCGGCTGAGAGCTCGGTGCAGAGTCAGGGCACATTCCGGGAGACCTGGGAATCACATTGGCAGCCCGAATACTCGATAGCCATCGTGGAAGCCTCCGTCTGGGGCACGACCGTGGAATCAGCAGCAACGGCTCGGGTACAACGGATCGTCGAGGACGGATCGCTGCTTGAGCTGACCGAAGCGGTCGAACGCTGCTTATTCGCCGACCTGCCCAGGGCGCTTGACCAGCTGCTGGCAGCGCTTGCCGACCAGGCTGCCTTGGATGCGGATGTCGTGCACCTCATGGATGCCCTGCCGGCGCTGGCACGTGCACAGCGCTACGGCGACGTACGACAGACCGATACGAGGGCGCTGCGCAAGGTAAGTGAAGTGCTCGTCGTCCGGATCTGCGCCGGGCTGCGACAAGCGGTGGCAAATCTCGATGCCGACAATGCCGCCACCCTGCGCCGGCGTATTGATGCGGTGAATACCGCGATCGGCCTGCTCGCGGAATCCAGCCGTGATGCAGGGATGCCCCTAGTCTTGGCACAGCCCGATCTCCGATCCAGATGGCTGGAAACGCTCGGCACCATGATCGATCGGACTGACGTGCATGGACTCTTGAACGGCCGCATTGTGCGGCTGCTGCTCGATGCCGAGCAGCTTGGCGATGCTCCGGTGCGGATGCAGCGTGCCCTGTCCGCTGGGGTTCGGGCAGCCGACAAAGCGGCCTGGGTGGACGGCTTCTTCGCGGATGGCGCACTGTTGCTGATTCACGATGCCGAATTGCGGGGATTGCTCGACGAGTGGATTTGTCAGCTCGACGACGCCCAGTTCGTCGACATGCTGCCCCTTTTGCGGCGGACCTTCGGCACATTCGCCGCCGCGGAACGTCAGGCGATTGCCGGACGTATCGCAGCTGGCACCCAGAATCTTGATCAACAGCTCGCGGAAGAGGTTGATCTTGAGTTGGCGGCTCCAGCGCTGGCTACGGTCGATCTGATCTTAGGCAGGCACCATGATTGACGGCTCCGGGCCTGCCGAGCGGGAGGCACGGCTCGTGCGCTGGCGGCTATTGCTCGGTGAGGCCTCTGCGGAGGAGCTGGGTACCTCTTTGAGCCGGGAGGAGCAGCGGATGGATGCTGCACTCGGCGCGCTGTATGACGCAGCCGAGGAGGACATCGGCCAGCCCCGACGATCGAGCGGCCTAGGCTCGTCGGCGCCCCGGGTCGCTCGCTGGCTAGGCGATATCCGGACGTACTTTCCGACCAGCGTGGTCCAGGTGATGCAGCGCGATGCCATCGATCGGTTGCATCTCACCTCAATGCTGCTGGAGCCGGAGCTGCTCGATTCGATCCAGCCCGACGTTCATCTCGTCAGTTCGCTGGTGAACCTCAGTCATGTGATGCCAGATTCCACCAAGCGGACGGCACGGGTGGTGGTTGGCCAGGTGGTTGCCGAGATCGAGCGCCGCATTGCCAACAAGACGCGCGCCGCCGTAACGGGCGCGATCAGTCGCACCAGCCGGACTCGTCGCCCCCGGCCGCAAGACATTGACTGGAACTCCACAATCCGGCGCAATCTGGACCATTACCTTCCAGAGCAGCGCACGGTCATCCCTGAGCGACTCGTCGGATACGGTCGCGGCGCGAACGCCCTGGTAAAAGAAGTGGTGGTCGCGATCGACCAGTCCGGTTCGATGGCTGAGTCTGTGGTCTACGCCGCAGTCTTCGGAGCCACGCTGGCTTCCATTCGGTCTGTGAGGACCTCGGTAGTGGCCTTTGACACCGAGATCGCCGATCTCACCGACAAGCTCTCCGATCCGGTCGATGTCCTCTTCGGGTGCCAACTCGGCGGTGGCACCGACATCAATCGGGCGTTGGCGTACTGTCAGCAGCTGATCACCCGGCCGATGGAGTCGATCTTGGTACTGATCTCCGACCTTTATGAAAGTGGCATTGCGGCCGACATGTTGCGCCGAGTGGCTGAGCTACTGCGCGCTGGCGTCACCGTGGTAGCCCTGCTAGCCCTGTCTGATTCGGGTGCACCTGCCTACGACCATGACCACGCTGCGGCGCTGGCTGCGCTTGGAGTACCGGCTTTTGCGTGCACTCCAGATCTGTTCCCCGACCTGCTGGCCGT
>JBKPEY010000494.1:0-1683 GCA_046744405.1 Actinomycetota bacterium | reverse complement strand
GGCGGATTTGGCGGGTATGCCAGGAATGGCAGCAGGCTGACACTGACGAAACCCATCGATGCGAGCGACAGGCTGACCCCGCGTACGCCGAGACGACCGAGACGACCGAGGGCCAGCGCGCTGAGTACGCCGACCAGGCCGCCGAGCGCGACGCCGGCAATGGCGGTGCCCGTTAGCAACCCGACGGTGGACTGAATTGAGCGCGGCACCATCTCTGCGCCGCCACCATGAGCCGATTCCTCGAGCGCGATGGCGTCATTGACCGATGGCTCACCTACCAGGTACGCAACAACGAAAGCCACGAAACCAGCGAGCAGGCCTGCAAGCAGACCTCTGACGAGGAAGTCGCGTGCCGAGGTCATGTCACGGCTCAGTGGCACGGAAAGCCCAGCAGGTGGCGCCCATCATGGACCCACTCGTGCACTGCCGTCCCCGAAAAAAGTGAGGTTGCACCCTGCTCGGCCGAGACGAAATACAACGCAACCAGGACCAGCACGGCTGCGAAGATCAGCCAGGGAAGGACCTGGGTGAAAGAAAATGGTGGAGTTGCAACTACGACGGGCTGGGTGTGAGTGGCCTCAGACATCAGTTCCTCCTTGGGGTTCCTGCGACCCGCGTCAACGGAGCTCGACGGAGGGAGGGTCTGACTCGAGCAAAGCGTGCAGTTAGTCCAGCTCACACAGTGGCGCGACCGTGCCGGATTCTCACCGAACTTCCAGGTCCTCCGCGAACCTCTGCACTGTATCGTCACCCAACCGAGTTGTCAGCGTTTCAGCTGGTTATAGCCCGTTGGGACACTGACAAGTCGCACCCTCGGTATGGTGCGGGCTGTGAGGGGCATGCCCACCGAAGGCCTGGTTGGAAAGGTGGTCAGCCACCCTTCAGCGATCTTGCTCATCGTTCAGTTGCTCGGCGTCTTGATCTACCCGTTCATACAATCCGGCGGTGTTGGAGCTGTCCTCTTCGAAGTGTTCGGCGCAATCGTGCTGGCGCTGGCAATCTGGGCGACTCGTGAGTCACCGGGCCCAACATGGATAGCAGTGACCCTGGCTATCGCAGCCTCGTCGCTCTCCATCGCCGATGAGATCCATCCGACTGTGGGTATGGATGCGGCCTCCGGAGTTTTACATGCCGTGTTTTACTTCTGGGCCGCCGCCAGCCTGATGGTCTACATGTTGGCCGACCGGACCGTCACCACCGATGAGCTGTTCGCCGTTGGAGCCACATTCACGCTGGTCGCCTGGGGATTTGCTTACGTTTTCGATGTCTTGCAGATCTTTCAGCCGGGCTGCTTTATCGCCGCGGTCAACCCCGATGATCCACGAAGTTGGATGGAACTGTTGTTTTTGAGCTTCACCAATCTGTCGAGTACAGGTCTGTCTGACGTAGTCCCGATCACACCGCAAGCACGGTCCGTGGTGATGATCGAGCAGGTGGCTGGACTCGGCTATGTCGCGCTGTTCGTCTCCCGGTTGGTTGGGCTGACCATCGCGTGGCAGATGATCCCAAGCAACGACAAGCGAACTGGCAATCGCTGATGGCGCAGCGGCTGCTCATTGTTGCCCACGCTCCAACAGCGCAGACCCTGGCGTTGATGTTCGGGAGTGCCGGCGAACCTCACACCGAAGACGTACGACGGCTCAATGGGCGAGTCGCTTCGTGGTTCAGTGGGCCGGAGCAGGC
>JBKPEY010000497.1:0-3272 GCA_046744405.1 Actinomycetota bacterium | reverse complement strand
TCAGCGGACCGGCTTCCTCGTCTGACCGGGTGGCGCTGGATCGGTGGTCTTCCCCGCCTTGCGACCCGCCGTGCTAGGTGCGGCCGCATGAGAATTGCGGGGCTTAGCCGTCGATCGTGCAGGGGAAGTAGGCGTGCTGGTCGACCGCCTTGTTGTGGTTGAACTCCGGCGGGTCACAACTGCAGGTGATGTCGTGCGCAGCGCTGAACTCTGTTCTGACTTGGCATGCGGTGTCGCCGTTAGCTCGAAAACGGCCGTGGGGAGGTCGGCTGCATCCACCGGGTCTGGCGTGGTAGGGATCCCGACCTCGGGCTGGCTGCCGTTGAGCGTCGGCGAGACCAATCCATCCAATCCAGGAAGGGCAATGTGTGTGGTCAGCGAAAAGGCCATAGCCGCGCCGAGGATGACTGAGATCGTGACCACGACACGGCCCAGCCATAGCAGAACATTCGCCCGCCGCCCGGTGTCGTCGGTGAACACGGGCTTGGTCAAAGACATGGCTCGACAGTCCCCCGTAACTGCCCCCGTACGCACACGGGGCGCAGGTCATGCTAATTGAAGGCGAGTCTTCCCGACCAGCTGCCAGGCGAGACCAATGAGCAAGGTCAGACCAAGCACCGGGCCGAGGTTGGCAACTACCTGCTGCAAGATGTCGAACTGCCGCTCCCGTCCGCCGCCGTACGGAAGCACCGCGAGCGGCAGGCATACAGACACCCAGATCACCCAGAAGCCGCCGACATACCGAGCCCAGCGAGGCACCCCTGGTGACAGCACAGCCATCGCCATCGGGAGGATCCAGACATAGTGATGGGTCCACGACAGCGGTGAGGCCAGGCATGTGGTGAGTCCAACGAGTGCGACCGCGAAGACCTTTTCGTTATTGCGCCACCAGTAAGCGGCCACCAGACAGCCGAGCACTGCCAGCACCCCAGCGACCGCCAGTCCTACCAGAGTGGTGGTACGCGAGCTGGCCCAGAGCCGAAAGAAGACGCCGAGCAATGATTGATTTCCGGCGTATAGCGGTGAAGCGGTGCGCGTTTCGCCGCCGGACAGCCCGCCGAAGAAGACCAGCGTTTCCCGATACAGCAAGATCGCGCCGATTCCGGTGAAGACTGCAAAACTTATCATCCCAGTGATCGCCACCCGAGCCTTTCCGATCAAGAAGGCAAAGATCACAAACAGCGCCGGGGTGAGCTTGATCGCTGCCGCCAAGCCGATCAAGGTGCCTTGCGGGATGCGTCTCCGTTCGCCGGGCGCATCCGGCAGGAGATCAGCAACCACCAACGCCATCAAGATGGTATTCACCTGGCCGTATCCGAGCGTGGTGCGAATCGGCTCCATGGCCACGACCACAGCAACGCCGATCAGCCCCAGTTTCCAGCCGCGTGGGGCGCCGCAGCGCTTCAGTACCGACTGCTGGGCCCACACCAGGCCGCCGGTCCAGACCACCTGCCAGAACACGTACGGGCCGAACGCCAGCGGCGTCATCAAGATCGCCGCGATGGGCGGATAGATGAAGTAAAGATTCCAAATCGGTGTCGTAGTGGCGAAGATGTCCTTGCCGGCCAGCATGTCGTTGACGGCGTAGACATAGACCTGCAGGTCAATGGTCGACGGCTGCCAAGGAACGAGCTTTCCGTACTGGATGATGAAGGGCAAGATCAACAAGGCGGCGGCGAAGGGCGGTAGGAACTCGGCTGCCGCGCGTGTGAGCCGCCGGCCGATCGGTAGTGATGTTGCCGGTGCTGAAAGCGTCGGCAGGCTCACGCGCCCACCTGAATCTGGCTATACACCGAATCCAGTTCAGCATCGGACACAACACCGCTGTTGACGAGCCGTCGCAAACCGGGGTCATCGGCGTAGCGCGGGACAACGTGGACGTGCAGATGGAAGACTTCCTGACCTGCCGCCTCGCCTGTTGAGGACAGCAAATTGATTCCGTCCGCAGCCAACCGGTCCATGAGCAGCCTCGCGACGGCGTCGATGGCCGGAGCGATCTCGGACAAGCTCGCCGGTCCCGTGATCAGGTCGGGCACATGCCGTTTCGGCACCACCAATGCGTGGCCACGATGCCAGGCACCGATGTCGAGAAAGGCCAAAGCCCGATCGTCTTCATAGATCCGGCGAGCGGCCAGCTCCCCGGAGATGATCTTGCAGAAAAGGCAGTCGGGGTCGATGGCCTGCGATTCGGGCGTCTCCAGAGGGGTCATGGAATGATGTTCTCCAGTCCCTTGCCAGCGGCAAAACGACCCAGCTGAGCTGCAATCAGCCGATCGGCACGCGGGAAGAATGCGGTACTCGCTCCGCCAACGTGGGGTGAGATCAGCACACCGGGCGTACGCCACAGCGGATGGTCGGGAGGCAGCGGCTCGGGATCGGTAACGTCGAGGGCCGCCCGGATGCGGCCGGTGGATGTCTCGGCCAGCAGCGCGTCGGTTTCGACTAACTTGCCGCGAGCAACATTGACGAACACGGCACCGTCGGGCAATGCGGCGAGCTCCTGGCTCCCGATCATTCCTTCGGTCTGCGGGGTGTGCGGCGCCACGAGGAAGACCACGTCAGCCTCGGCAAGCACCCGCGGTAATTCCTCGACACTGTGCACCAAGACTGGTTCAGTACGCGGTCGGCGTGCCAGCCTGGTGACCGAGGCGACTTCAAAGCCGGCCAGCCGACGCTCGATTGCGGCGCCGATCTGACCGTGTCCGATGATCAACACTCGCTGATCGGCCAGCGAGGTGCCGGGCCGAAACTCCCAGATCCCGCTGGTCTGGTTACGGGCAAAGTGATCAAGATGTCGACCACTGGCCAACGCCAGCGCGACGGCCAGTTCAGCGGTGCTGGCATCATGCACGCCCGCCGCATTGCACAAGATCACGCCTTCGGGCACATAGGGCACGAAGTTTTCCACGCCGGCGGTCAGGGTCTGAATGACCTTCAGCTGCTTCATCTCAGCGACCCGGTCGAGGACCTCTGCGCCCTTGAGATAGGGCAACACATAGAACTCGACCTCGGCGATGGAATCCGGCCAGCTGTCGCCATCGGCACGATAGAGATCGATCTCGATACCGTCGGGAATTCCGCCGAGTCGCTGCTCGGCTTCCTCGACACTGCCGTACGGCAGCCAGGCAAGTCTTCTCGTTGGTGGCACCCGCTCAGTGTCTCGCCGTTGGAGCAAGCGCGGGGCGGCGTACCGGAAAACCTGCTGCCTCGATTGCCGCCTTGACCTCGGCGATACGCAAGGTGCCGAAGTGGAAGACAGTCGCAGCCAGTAC
>JBKPEY010000077.1:0-4217 GCA_046744405.1 Actinomycetota bacterium | reverse complement strand
CGGCTACGCCGTCATCCACGCCGAGGTTCCGGCGCATGAGCTGTCCCGCTATCCGATCGACTTGCGCTCGGTGTCCCATGGCACTGGCACTTTTAAGCGTTCGTTTGTGCGCTATGACTACATGCCGGCTGCGCTGGCTCGCGAGGTCACCTCGGCCTAGCCGGTAGGTCCAAGTCGGCAACTGATCCGTCAGCGGAAATTGTGGGCGAGTGACGCTTTTGAATCGGTTCAGGCCCGTCACTTGGCCGCACTTTCTTAGCAACGATGAGATATCCGAAAACGATCAGCCAGATGATCAGTGGATAGAGCGCGAGGCGTTCGGCGAGTCCACCGGCATGACCGGTCAAGATCACGAGGAGAGGCCCGGCCAGCAGCCCAAGAAACCCGATCACACCTGATAGCACAGAGAACCAAGCCAGCTTGGTGCGACCTCGCCAGACAGCCAGACCTAGCAAGATCATCGCTGCATTGCCGGCCGGGATGTTCAGTGCGCCAATCAGGTGGAACAAAACATTGACATTCTCGGGGCTTAGTCCGACCAGAATGGTGCCCGCTCCGGCGAGTCCCAGTAGAACCAAACCCCAGGTTGTCAGGCGGCGCCGCGGCCACACTCTGCGAGTCAAGAAGAGGCCGATGAGGATAAGAACACCGGTCAGGACGAAGGTGGCGTTCATCACCGCGTGAAGCGGTGAACAGATGTAGGTGTCCGCCAGAGTCCGGCCACATTCAGTGTTGCCGAGATCGCTCACCCGGTCATCGATCAAGCTGTACGGCGTCCGCCAGGCGGTCTGTGCGACGAGCTGGCCGACGAAATACAGCAGCGTCAGCATCCAGAAGGCTCCACCGACCAGCAAACTAAGTCGCGGTGGCGTCCGATGCCTCTTATGCATAGCTGCTTTCCTCCCTTTGGTGTTTGTCAGGCGCGTCGTATACGATATGTCGTATACGACCTGTCGTATAGAACATTACTATAAGGCGCATGAACGCCGAATCACATGCGGAGCCACGTGCAAGCTCCAGTGCCGCTGATGAAGCCCGCGAAATCGTGGGGCTGTTTCGCTCACTGCGACGCCACCTGGTGAGAGGTAGCCGAGCGGAGCTGGCCAGGAGCGGACTTACAGCGGCTCAGGTGAGCGTGATTTCTCTGCTCGGGACGAACGGCGCAATGACGCTCGGCGAACTGAGTCGCGAACTGGAGCTGAGCCACAGCACAGTTTCTGGGATCGTAGATCGGCTCCAAGCCAAGGACCTCGTGGTCCGCAAGCCCAGTCCAGACGACCGGCGCTACGTACGGATCTTTCTTGCTGACCACGTGGCCAGCCAAGCCCCCGCGTTAGGCGACGAAGGCCCGATCGGCCGCCTGGAAGCCGTGCTGAAGAACGCATCGGCCGAGGATCGGCGCAAGGTCAAAGATGGTTTGGTTTTACTGGAACGCTTCGCAGATCAAGCGCGTTGACCGCTGGTCGAACCGGCCGATGCACCTGGATATTGCCTCCTGAGTAGAAATCTCGCAACCGATTGATCTTGGAAAATTCTTGGCCAAATGCTTGATCAACGGTTGGCATCCGTGGTTAAGTTCGGATGTGGCCGAGAAGCGCGCCACATCGTGATGCTTTCATCATGAAAGGGTGGCGCGCTCATGGCGAAGTCCCCTCTTATTGTCGTCCCCACTCCTAAGCATGTGGCCCGTGAAGAACTGGCCGAACGTACCCGTGAGCTGCTCCTCGAGGCCCAGACGGCAGGGCCCCTCCGGCGGCAGCAAATTCTCGACGAGGTAGTCACCTCACATATGTGGCTGGCCGAGCGCCTAGCCCGACAGTTCCTCCATAGAGGCGAGGATGAGGAGGACCTCATCCAGGTCGCGTATACAGGTCTCGTGGAGGCCTGCCTGCGCTTCGATCCACATCAAGGCTCGTTCGTCGGCTTTGCGGAGCCGACCATCACCGGAGTCCTCAAGCGGCACTTTCGTGATCACGGCTGGACCGTACGCCCACCCAGGCCGACTCAGGAGCTCGCTTCGGTCATTTGGCGGCGCTGGCCAACGCTGGTCCAGGAGATGGGGACACTCCCCCGCGCCCGGGATCTGGCAGCAGAGCTTGGGGCGCCGGTGACCGCGGTGCAGCAGGCTCGCATGGCAAGCGAGGGTTACAGTGCTTTGTCCATCGAAGCTGCCATGTCACGAGGAGCGTGCTTCTCCTCGACCGAGACCGATGAGGACAAAGACCGAGCGGAGGCCCGGTTGATCATCGAACAAGCAGTGGCACGACTGGATGAGTCTGAGCGCCAGCTGATTTGGCTGCGTTTCTTCGAGCAACGCTCACAATCCGACATCGCCAGCGAACTCGGCATCAGCCAGATGCAGGTCTCGAGGTTGCTCTCCCGTTTGCTGCTCAAGCTACGCAGCATCATCGGCGTCCAAGACACTCTGGCCGCCGCTTCTTGATCCTCACCGACTTGTCAGCGTCTCAAAGGGTTATAGCCCTTGTGCTGTCTACCCTTGTGCTGTCTACGTAGTTGTGGGATAGGGGTGTCTAGGTAGTTGTGGGACAAAGGTCAGGCCGTTGGCCGGGGCCTGCGCTGCCTGGACGGAATTGCGAATTTCGTGGGCCAGCTGGCGTGTCGAGACTGCGCGCGCGCCTGACGCCGCCGTCAGCGCCGCAGTCGGCATGCCGGTGAGCTCGGCTCCGCGGGAGCCTGAACCGACACCTGGCCGCCAGCCAGATCAATCAGGGCAGTCCCCCTACGGCGCCATCGTCAAGTGCTCTCACATCGGCAGCACTGATGCCGCCAGAGGTGAAGTGCATAGTTGTCTCCAGTCGGCAAACTGATCGAGAAATCCTCAAGCTTGTGATTGAACGCTCCTAGATAGGGCAATACCCCGCCAGGAACATCCGGCACCGATCGTGCCCAAGTATCTGACCGGACCGTTGACGGCTCAGCATGATGCGGAACAGCGACCGACCAGTTAGAAGGCGCGAGCATGGCATGGCTGAGAGGCCGCTCAACTGATGGAGACCGTTCATCACCAGGAATTCCGGAGCCACGACCCTGACGAAGCTCATGAGTGGCTTCGCAAGACCTATGCGGACCACAACGTCAAAATCTCGGGAAGTATTCAAGACTTTGCGTTCTCTTGCAGCCTCACCCAACTCGACGGGATGAGCCTCGGCAGCCTAACGCACACCATGGCAACCGAGGTCGACGTTTTTCACGGATTACCGGACCTCACGATCGTTGAGCATCGCGAGGGCCCGGCGTTGCAGCTCAGCGTGGGCACTGAGACCGTCAGCTTGCGGCAGGCGGAGTCCTTCCTGCTTCCTCCCGATCGTCCTTACAGGGCAGCCTTCAACTCGATTGGCGTCGGAGTGACGACGCTGTCCCTGTCGGGTCTGCAGCGCGACGCGGCGGGGCGTCTTGATCATGGCGTGGTCGAGGTCGACTTTTCGCGACCAGTGACGCCAGCGGCGGGCCGACACTGGTCCGAGACCATCCAGTACGTCGAGGGCTTGGTCAGCAATAGCCCGCAGTTGGCCACCGCTCCGCTGGCCCGACGCGAGCTGGGCTGGCTGATCAACAGCGCCGTCTTGGCATGCTTCCCCAACTCGACGCTCGACGCCGAGACGCCGACTAACGCAGGTGACACCCCACAGCCCTTGCGGCGGGCGCTGAGCTTCATTGAGGAGCATGCATCCGACCCGATCACGCTCAGTGAGATTGCGACAGCCGCGCGGCTTAGCCCACGTGGCCTGCAGGCGGCATTTCGACGGCACGTGGATACCACGCCGCTCGCCTATTTGCGCAGCGTACGGATGGAGCGGGCGCATCGCGAGCTGCAAAGCGCCGACCAGGGCGAGGGTGTCAGTGTGGCGGCGGTGGCTGCCAACTGGGGATTCACCCATCTCGGCCGGTTTGCCATCGACTACCGGCGTCGATTTGGGGTCTATCCCAGTCAGACGTTGCGAGGGCGGGTCGCACCCTGAGTCGTGAAGAGCACGGCCAGAACTTGGGCCTTATTGCGGGACTTCAGTCGCCAGCCGCCCGGTCAACACCAGCCGTTGTGCCACATCGCCGATCTTGGTCTGAGTATCACGGGCAGCTCGGCGGAGTTTATTGAAAGCGGCAACCGAGTCAATCTGGTCCCGTGCCATCAGGTATCCGACGCCGCGCTCGATGATCACTCGATAATCCAGCGCGTATTGAAGTTGAGCGGCCAACTC
>JBKPEY010000114.1:0-5931 GCA_046744405.1 Actinomycetota bacterium | reverse complement strand
TTTGCTTGGCTGGGCCTGCGAGTCGCGTTGCGCCGCGGCACTTCGGGAAGAGGGCGGCTGGCGACCACCGTCGCGATCTTGCTGTCATTGTCCATATTGGGCCTTGGCGACTTGCTGACGCCGATGGAGCGGGAAGTCTGTCGGGTCGCCGATCCAGGCTGTTCGCCGGCACATCAGCTCGGCAACCTAGGCGGCAGGATGGATGCGGGATTGAGCACCGCCGGGCTATTGATCTTGGTAGCGACCGGCTTCGTCTTGGCCGCGGCGATGCGGCGCTCTCCCGCCTGGTCGTCGTGGGCCTGGCCCACCCGCTGGGCAACGATCGTGATCATCGTGTTGTTGGTGGTCACTGGAGCTGAGCCGGCAGGGCTGGGCGGGCTGTTCGAGCGGCTACTGGCCGCCGCTGCGGCCGGTGGAGTCGCCGCACTTGCGGTTCACGCGATCCGGATCGCAGATCTATCCACCGCGACTAACCGCTGAGCTCCCCCATTCACGGGATGTCAGGCCCCAGCTCCGGTGGCAACATGATCAAGTTAGCCAATCGAGCACGGGAGTAAGCCATGGCAACGGCAGTCGGCATTGATCTTGGAACCACAAATTCGGTTATTGCGGCTATGGAAGGGGGCCAAGTCCAAGTCATCCCGAACGCCGAGGGCAACCGAACTACACCATCTGTGGTCGCCTTTCTGGACTCCGGTGAGCGGCTCGTCGGTCAGATGGCCAGGCGGCAAGCGATCCTGAACCCGAAGGGCACCATCTATTCGGCCAAGCGGTTCATCGGCCGGAAATATCACGAGGTGACCAGCGAGATCAACGCCGTCTCCTTCGACGTCGTGCCTGGCCCAGACGATGCGGCACGGTTTGAAGTTCACGGGAAGCAGTACGCCCCCGAGGAGATCTCGGCACAGGTGCTACGCAAGCTCGTCGACGACGCTGGCAAGTACCTCGGTGAGAAAGTCACCGAGGCGGTGATCACCGTGCCGGCGTACTTCAACGACGCACAGCGCCAAGCGACCAAGGACGCCGGACGGATCGCCGGGCTCGAAGTCCTTCGGATTATCAATGAGCCGACAGCAGCGGCCCTCGCGTATGGCATGGACAAGCTGGAGAACGAGACCGTACTGGTCTTCGATCTTGGCGGCGGCACCTTCGACGTCAGCATCCTGACCGTTGGCGAAGGGGTAGTCGAGGTGATGGCGACTGCGGGCGATACCCATCTAGGTGGCGACGACTTCGACCGCCGAATCGTGGACTACCTTGCCGATGATTTCAAGAAGGCCAACGGCATCGATCTCCGAGACGATCCACAAGCCCTGCAACGGCTCTTCGAGGCGGCCGAGAAGGCCAAGGTCGAGCTGTCCGCGTTGACCCAGACCGCGGTGAACCTGCCCTTTGTCACTGCGGATGCATCAGGACCCAAGCACCTGAACGTCAATCTCATGCGGTCGACATTCGACCAACTCACCGCTGACCTCGTTGAGCGCTGCTTAGGACCGGTGCAGCAAGCCATGGCGGACGCCAAGGTGACGACCGATGACATTGATCAAGTCATCCTGGTCGGCGGCTCGACACGAACCCCGGCTGTGCAAGCCCTGGTACGCCGTATGACCGGCGGCCGGGAACCCAATATGACGGTCAACCCGGACGAGGTGGTGGCCATTGGCGCGGCCATCCAGGCCGCGATCATCAAAGGACAGGTCAAGGACGTCCTGCTGCTCGACGTCACACCGCTGTCGTTGGGACTGGAAACCCTCGGCGGCGTGATGACCAAGGTCATCGAGCGCAACACCACCATCCCGGCACGGCGTACCGAGATCTTCAGCACCGCCGAAGACAACCAGTCCGCAGTCGATGTTGTCGTTCTACAAGGCGAAAGGGAACGAGCGAGTGACAACCGGGTATTAGGCCGATTCCGTCTAGAGAACGTTCGACCGGCGCCGCGCGGCGTGCCCCAGGTCGAGGTCACTTTCGACATCGATGCCAACGGCATCCTGCACGTCTCCGCTCGCGACAAGGACACCGGCGCCGAGCAGGAGATCACGATCAGCGAGACTTCGAACCTCAATCAGTCCGAGATCCAACGCATGGTCTCCGACGCCGAGGCTCACCGCAGTGAGGATGCAGCGTTGCGTGCGCAGGTCGATGCCCGAAATGAGCTGGACACCGTGGCTTATCAGGTACGCCGGACTCTGGACGACAATGCCGGAACGGTGCCCGAGCATGAGCGCGCTCGCGCCGAACTGCTGCTCAACGACGCGCGCACTGCGCTGGAGGAACAGGCCGACATCGACCGGCTGCGCGCGCTCACCGGAGAGTTGCACCAGCTGCTGCAGTCCCTGGCTGCTTCAGTACGGGCCGGAGCTGCAACGGGAGCCGGCCCTGGGTCGTCGGAAGGCACGAGAACTGAACCTGGCGATGACTCTGATGATGTGATCGATGCCGAGTTCACCTCCCGCTGATCATGTCCGAGCAACAGATTCACCAGCAGCAGCAGGAGCCCCCAGAGCAGCAAGCGCCCGAGCCCGACCCTCTGGAGGAAGCCCGAACGCGAATTACCCGCCTCGAGGATGGCTGGCGACGTGCTGCCGCCGAGCTAGACAACTTCCGTAAACGCTGCGCCAAGGATCTCGTGCGAGCGCGAGAGCAGGAACGAGCCCGCACGGCCGCCGGCTGGCTGCCGGTTGTCGACAACCTGGAGCGTGCGTTGGAGCATGCCTCATCGGATCCGGAGCAGATCATCGAGGGCGTACGCGCCGTGCATCAGCAGGCACTCTCAGTGCTTGCCGGTCTGGGGTTCCCGCGGCGGGACGACACAGGCAAGGCCTTTGACCCCGCTGTCCACGAGGCCGTTGGCACGGTCACCGACAAAGAGCTGGTTCCCGGAACGGTGGCCCAAGTGGTACGCCCCGGATACGGCCCAGATGAGGAGATCTTGCGCCCGGCGGCCGTGGTCGTGGCCACCAGGAGCGACTAAATGGCCCGCGATTTTTATCAGGTCCTCGGTGTTCCAAAAGGTGCCGAACAGTCGGAGATCCAGCGGGCATACCGCAAACTGGCGCGGCAACACCATCCCGATGTGAACAAAGATCCCACTGCCGAAACGCGATTCAAAGAGATCTCAGAGGCGTACGACGTGCTCTCCGATCCTGAGCTGCGGAAGCGGTACGACGCGTTCGGAGAGGACTTCCGCCGGGTGCCGCCTGACGTTGATCCCGAAGCCTGGCGCCAGGCCCGTGCCTATGCGGGCGCCGGAGCGGGTGGTGCGGGTCCGGGCGCCGGAGCAGGAGGTCCCTGGCCCGGACGAGGCGGCGTACGGTTCACCGACGTCGGTGAAGATGTTGATCTTGACGATCTGCTCGGATCGATCTTCGGCGGGCGTCGTGGTCCAACCGGCTGGGGTCCGATGCCCGGCTCGGATCAAGAATTCGAGGCGGAGATCAGCCTTGAGGAGGCCTATTCCGGAACCCAACGCAGTCTTACCATCACCGGCCCGGACGGTCAGCGCACGCTTGATGTCAACATTCCCGCCGGCGTGATGGATGGACAGCGCATCCGGCTGCGTGGGCAGGGCGGCCGCGGAACGGGTGGTGGAGAGCCGGGCGATTTATATTTGATCATTCGGATTGCGCCGCATCCGCGTTATCGAGTGTCCGGTCGTGATCTTTCTGCCACCTTGCCGCTCTCCCCGTGGGAAGCGGCTCTGGGCGCCACTGTCCGGGTGGACACGCCTGGAGGGGCGGCGACGGTCAACGTCCCCGCCGGCACGTCCAGCGGTCGTCGGCTGCGCCTCAAGGGACGTGGGTTGCCGAACCGCCGCGGCGAACCCGGTGACTTCTACGCCGAAGCGCAAATCCGGGTGCCAACATCGCTGACAGGCGAAGAGCGACGGCTGTTCGAGGAACTTCGAGAACACTCCAAGTTCGACCCCAGGCGGCAGTGATGACTATCGAGCGAAGATACGCGTTGGCTCGTCCATTCCGGTTGAGTCTGGACAGCTATGCCAATCTGACCGGCGTGCACCCCGATCTGGTACGCCGGCTGACGGCACTCGGGCTGCTCGAGATGACTCGGGATGCCGAAGGTGGCTTGTGGTTTGAGCCCTCGCAAGTCGCCGCGATGGCCAGAATCCAACGGCTCCATCGAGAACTGAATCTGAGCTACACCTCGCTCGGCTTGATCGTCGACCTGCTCGATCGGATTGCGCAGTTGGAGCAGTTGCAACGGCAACCCCATTCTCGATCAGCACGTGCCAGAGGAGGAGACCGATGGACCTGAACCGTTTGACTTCGAAGTCGCAGGAGGCCTTACACGACGCGCAGACTAAGGCGCTCCGGTTTGGTCACACCGAGGCAGATGGTGAGCACTTGCTGTTAGCGCTGCTCGACCAGAGCGAGGGTCTGGTCGGACCATTGCTTGCCCGCGCGGGGGCAGATCCGGACCGGCTGCGTGGAGATCTCGAGGCTGAGCTGGCGCGCCGGCCCCGCGTTTCCGGTCCGGGCGCTGCGCCAGGGCAGGTGTTTGTCACCCAGCGGCTCTCCCGCTTGATCGACAACGCCTCTCGTGAGGCTCGGCGGCTCAAGGATGACTACGTCTCGGTGGAGCATCTGATCATCGCGCTGCTCGATGAGGCTTCCTCGTCTGCGGCTGGGCGGTTGTTGCAGCAGCATGGCCTGACGCGGAACGGTTTCCTGTCCGCATTGACCGAGGTCAGGGGACATCAGCGGGTTACCTCGGCGACGCCGGAGGGGACGTACGAGGCGCTCGGAAAGTATGGTCGCGATCTTGTTGCCGAGGCCGCCGCTGGCCGGTTAGAACCAGTGATCGGCCGGGATGCTGAGATTCGGCGGACCATCCAGATACTGTCGCGTAAGACCAAGAACAATCCGGTGCTGATCGGCGAGCCTGGCGTTGGGAAGACCGCGATTGTCGAGGGTCTGGCGCAGCGGATCAACAACGGGGATGTCCCGGAAGGACTGCGAGACAAGACGGTCTTTGCCCTGGACTTTGGTGCACTGATTGCGGGAGCGAAGTATCGAGGCGAGTTTGAAGAACGGCTCAAGGCGGTGCTCAATGAGGTGAGCAGCGCCGAAGGACGCATCCTGCTCTTCGTCGATGAGCTGCACACCGTCGTTGGCGCGGGTGCCGCCGAAGGCGCCATGGATGCCGGCAACATGCTCAAGCCGATGCTTGCGCGCGGTGAGTTGCACATGATCGGCGCCACAACTCTGGACGAATATCGCACCCACATTGAAAAGGACGCGGCTCTCGAGCGCCGGTTTCAGCCGGTGCTAGTCGATGAACCAAGCGTTGAGGATGCGCTGTCGATCTTGCGTGGCCTGCGGGAACGGCTTGAGGTCTTTCATGGCGTCAAGATCAGCGATGGCGCTCTGGTTGCCGCGGTGACGCTAAGCCACCGCTACATCTCTGATCGATTTCTGCCGGACAAAGCAATTGATCTTGTCGATGAGGCGTGCGCGATGCTGCGCACCGAGATCGACTCCATGCCAGCCGAGCTTGATGAGCTGACACGGCGGGTGACTCGGATGGAGATCGAAGAGGCGGCGCTAGCTCAGGAGGAGGATGCGGCCAGCAAGGCCCGGCTTGAGGGGTTGCGCCGCGAGCTAGCAGACGCGCGAGCCGAGGCTGATGCCATGCGGGCCCGTTGGGACGCGGAGCGTACGTCGCTACGAGAGGTCCAGTCAGTGCGCGAGGAGCTGGAGCAGCTCAGGCATGAGGCGGAGCAGGCCGAACGTGACTATGACCTGAACCGGGCCGCATCGCTGCGGCATGGCAAGATCCCTGAGCTGCTGCGGCGGCTGGAATCTGCGGAGGAACGGCTGGCGACCAAGCAGGGAGATCATCGGCTGCTGCGCGAGGTAGTGACTGCAGATGAAATTGCCGCCATCGTGTCGCGGTGGACCGGTATACCGG
>JBKPEY010000529.1:0-1872 GCA_046744405.1 Actinomycetota bacterium | reverse complement strand
GATCGCAATCTTCTTCGTGTATCTCGTGCCGCCCACGCTGCTGTTCCTGTCGCTGTCGCGTCTGGTGGTTGCGGTGCACCTTCAGGACAACACGTGGTCACTGGTACTCGTCTATCCCACGATCACCATTCCGGTATCGGTCTGGCTGTTGGTCGGCTTCCTCAAAAGCATTCCCAAGGACATCGAAGAGCAGGCCATGGTCGACGGCTATAGCCGGCTGGGGGCCTTCGTACGAGCCGTGGTGCCGCTGGTGTTTCCGGGAATCGTCGCGGTCATCGTCTTCACATTCACCCTGACCGCGAGCGAGTTCATTTACGCACTTGCGTTCGTGGCACCGACCGCTGAGAAGGTGATCAGTACCGGCGTACCCACCGAACTCGTGCGCGGTGACGTCTTCTTCTGGCAATCGCTGCAGGCAGCCACCGTGTTAGTGGCATTTCCCATCGCATTTGTGTTCAACCTGTTCTTGGACAGGTTCATCACAGGCTTCACCATGGGCGCCGTCAAGGGTTGATGGGGACTGGCCGATGCCGATCTGCTGGTCATCGGGACCCGTACGAATCCTGACTGGACCACCGGAGATGTTGCCGGTCCGGTGGCGCATCACTGTCTGAGCCGGACGACCTGCCCGGTCGTCACGGTGCCATTGGATCGAAATCCGGAACCTCAGTGACCCTGCATTCGAGCGCGTACCACTGGCAGCACCAGGCTCGTAAAGCTCGCTGTAGCAAGCAGGCTGACTCCGGTGGTGACAATGCCGAGCGGTACCGCAGTGTGCTCGCCTGCGATGCCGACCAGGGGCGCAGCGACAGCCCCAAAGACGAACTGGCTGAGGCCCTGTAGGGAGGATGCTGTACCGGCGAGATCGGGATAGTCGGCCATCGCGAGCGCGTTCGCCGTCGGGAAGATCAGACCGACGGCGCACACCATAACGACGAGTGCGCCGATCAAGACCCCCATCGGCAGCCCGGTGATCACGGTTACGAGCAAGGCAGTGGCCCCGAAGAGATTGATCATCAGCCCAAGGCCCAGCACCCGGGTCAGCGGCCACACCAAGGCAATACGGGCGCCGATCTGCGCTGCCGCGACCAGGCCGAGCGAGATGCCTCCGAAAACAAAGGAGAAGCCCTGCGGCGACATGCCATAGATCCTTTGCAGCACAAAGGTCGACCCGGCGATGTAGGCGAACATGGTGGCACCGGCGAGGCCCGATGAGAGAGCGCAGCCGACGAAGAATCGGTCGTGAAGCAAGGTGTTGTAGCCCTGCACCGTACGAGGGAAGCCGCCAACGATTCGTCGCTCCGGCGGCAGCGTCTCCTTCAAGCCGAACCAGCCGGCTAGCAGTAGCACCGCACCGAAGCCGGCCAGCACGCCGAAGATGCCCCGCCAACTCATGATCAAGCTGAGCTGGCCGCCGAGGATCGGAGCCAGCACTGGTGCCAGCCCAGCGATCAAGAGCAATCGAGAGAAGAAGATCATCAGCGCCGACCCAGAGTAGAGATCGCGCGCGATGGCCCGGGAGATCACTATGCCAGCCGCTCCACCCAGGCCCTGGATGAGCCGCAGCACGATTAACACGGTCACCGACGGCGCCAACGCGCAGGCGATGGAGGCCAGGAGATAGGCCACCAATCCGATGATCAACGGCCGTTTGCGCCCGAGCCGATCCGAGAGTGGACCAGCCAAGAGCTGACCAACTGCCAAGCCCACGAGGCAGGCGGTGATCGACAATTGTGCGGCTGACGCGGAGGCGTTGAGGTCGTCGGCAAGTTGGGGGAGTGCCGGTAGATAGAGGTCGAGTGAGAGTGGCCCGAACATGGTGAGCCCGCCGAGCACTACGACCGTTTGAGCCGGCGGTCGTCCAGTTTCGGC
>JBKPEY010000099.1:0-3655 GCA_046744405.1 Actinomycetota bacterium | reverse complement strand
CCTCTTGCCAGATCGAGCGGCGCTGCTATGGAAACCTGGCTTTCATGGCGGCCGGTCGTCTTCCCAAGGTCTTGTCGTGGACAGTCATTGTCCCGGTGCTTGCGATCGTTCTGCTCGCGTTCACCTGGGGACACAAGATTCCCGCCTTCGTTGAAGTTGTTGTCGCATTGGCGTTAGCGGGTGCGGTTCTGGCCGCCGTCAATCATGCAGAGATCGTTGCCCACCGTGTTGGCGAGCCGTTCGGGTCACTCGTGTTGGCGATCGCTGTGACGGTCATCGAGGTAGGACTCATCGTGACGCTGATGATCTCCGGTGGTCCAGGAACTGCATCATTGGCACGAGACACGGTGTTTGCCGCGGTAATGATCACCTGCAATGGCATCGTCGGTATCGCCCTGCTGATCGGTGCACTGCGCTTCCACATCACCGTATTCAATGCCGAGGGATCGGGAGCGGCGCTGGCGACGGTGATCACACTTGCAACGTTGAGCTTGGTGCTGCCGACGTTTTCGATCAGTCGTCCGGGTCCAGAGTTCACTCCGGCTCAGCTCGCGTTTGCGGCGATCGCATCACTGGTGCTCTACGCAGTGTTCGTGGTTACCCAGACGGTGAGGCACCGGGACTTCTTCCTTCCACTGACCTCGGCGGGGGAGGTTGTTGAGGCCGAAAACCATGCCGAACCACCTACCAATCGAGCGGCCTTCACCAGCCTTGGACTACTGCTGGTCGCGCTGGTTGCCGTTGTGGGCTTGGCCAAGGTCGAGACTCCTGCGATCGAAGAGGTAGTTGCCGCGGTCGGATTTCCCGAATCCTTTGTTGGCGTGGTGATCGCACTGCTGGTGTTGCTGCCGGAGACGCTGGCAGCGGCCCGGGCGGCACGGCGTGATCGAATTCAGATCAGCCTCAACCTCGCGTTCGGCTCCGCCATGGCCAGCATTGGGTTGACTATCCCCGGCATCGCCATTGCTTCGATCTGGCTTGAAGGCCCGCTGATCCTTGGGTTGGATGCCACCCAGATGGTGTTGCTTGCGGTGACTGTTGTCGTAGCGATCCTGACGATCGTTCCTGGTCGAGCAACCCGCCTCCAGGGCGCCGTACATCTGGTTCTGCTGGCTGCTTTCTTGTTCCTCGCAGTCAATCCCTAACGTGACCTCGCCCCCGCGGGCTCGGCGGGCCGCCAACATCCCACGCAGCGTGGGATGTTCACGCTGTACATGGCGTGCATGCCGTGTACAGCGCGAGGAAAGTGGGTACAGTTTCCCGTTAACGGGCAACTTCCCCGGCTAGCTGATCTTTTCCAAGATCAACTCGCGGACTCGAGCCGCATCCGCCTGGCCCCGCATCTGCTTCATGACCGATCCGATCAGCGCACCAGTTGCTTGCACCTTGCCGCTTTTGATCTTGTCGACGATCTCGGGATTGGCGTTGATCGCTTCGTCCACTGCCGCAGCCAGCGCACCTTCATCCGAGACGATCGCTAGCTTGCGGGCAGCCACAACCTCCGCAGGCGACCCTTCGCCAGCGATCACACCTTCGAAGACCTGACGTGCCAGCTTGTCATTGATCGTGCCGTCTTCCACCAGCGCTTGGATTTCGGCTACCTGTTGTGGCGTGACGCCAACGTCTTCAAGATCAACTCCAGCCTCGTTTGCACGACGTGCTATCTCGGTAAGCCACCACTTACGGGCCGCCTGCGGCGAGGATCCGGCCGCCACCGTCATCTCGATTGCGTTCACCGCACCGGCACTGATCACATCGCGCATCTCAAGATCAGTGAATCCCCACTCGGCACTGACCCGGGTGAGCTTGGCCGCCGGCGGGTCGGGCAACGTCGTGCGCAACTCCTCGACCCAATCCCGGCTGGGCGCGATCGGCACCAGGTCCGGCTCGGGGAAATAGCGATAGTCCTCGGCGGTCTCCTTGTTTCGGCCTGGGGTCGTGATGCCAGAGTCCTCGTGCCAGTGCCGGGTTTCCTGGATAACCCTTCTTCCCTCAGCGAGCACAGCCGCCTGCCGGGTGATCTCGTACCGCACTGCCCGTTCGACACTGCGCAGCGAGTTGACGTTCTTAGTCTCGGTACGCGTCCCGAACGTCGTAGTGCCAACCGGCCGCAGCGACACGTTGGCATCGCAGCGCAGGGACCCTTGCTCCATTCGGACATCGGAGACACCAAGCGCCCGCAGCAGATCCCGCAGCATGGTCACGTACGCCCGCGCCACCTGTGGCGCTTTGGCGCCCGTGCCCTCGATCGGCTTCGTCACGATTTCGATCAGCGGTACGCCAGATCTGTTGTAGTCCAGCAGCGAATACTCGGCGCCGTGGATTCGCCCGGTAAGCCCACCTACGTGGAGCGACTTGCCGGTGTCCTCTTCCATGTGGGCACGCTCGATGCCGATTCGATAACTCTCGCCGTCGAGGACGACCTCGGTCCAGCCGTCGTGCGCGATCGGTTCGTCGTACTGGGAGATCTGGTAGTTCTTCGGCATGTCGGGATAGAAATAGTTCTTGCGGGCAAAGCGGCACCACTCCGCAATCGTGCAGTTCAATGCCAGCCCGATCCGGATTGCCGACTCGACCGCCTTCGCGTTCACTACGGGCAGCGAGCCCGGTAACCCCAGGCAGACCGCACAGACTTGAGTATTTGGTTCAGCGCCGAACGCCGTCGAACACCCGCAGAACATCTTCGAGGTCGTATTGAGCTCGACGTGTACCTCGAGGCCGAGCACCGGGTCGTAGGCGGCAAGCGCTTCCTCGTACGGCAGCACCGTCATCACGCCACTCCCGTCTCGGCAAGCCGATCCAATAGCGGACCGCCCCAGGCCGACTGGAGGGCCGCTTCTAGCGCTGATCCAACCCGATAGAGCCGATCATCAGCGAGTGGCGGCGCCATTACCTGCAAGCCAACCGGCAAGCCGTCTTCGGGTGCCAGGCCCACTGGGAAGGATGCGCTGGCGTTACCGGCCAGATTGGAGGGGATGGTGCACAAGTCGTTCATGTACATGGCAAGTGGGTCATCGACCTTCTCACCGATCCTGAACGCGGTGATCGGCGTGGACGGTGAGATCAGCACATCTACCTGGGAAAACGCCTGGTCGAAGTCGCGGGAGATCAAGGTCCGGACCTTCTGTGCCTGCCCGTAGTAAGCCTCGTAGTAGCCGCTGGACAACGCGTAGGTGCCGATGATGATGCGCCTTTTCACCTCGGCGCCGAAACCGGCTTCGCGAGTCATCGCCATGACTTGTTCGGCGCTCGCCACGCCGTCGTCGCCGACTCGCAACCCATATCGCATGGCGTCGAACTTCGCCAGGTTGGAGGAGCATTCGGCCGGCAAGATCAAGTAGTAGGCCGGCAATGCATAGACGAAATGTGGGCAGGACACCTCGATGATCTCCGCACCAAGGGAAGCCAGTAGTTCCACCGCCTCAGCAAAGCGCTGCTCGACCCCAGGTGCATAACCCTCACCGCCAAGCTCTCTGACCACTCCGATCTTCATCCCGGAGATATCCCCAGACCTTGCCGCTCCCACGACATCGGGCACCGGTTGATCAATTGAGGTGGAATCACAGGGGTCGTGACCGGCGATTATCTGGTGCAGTAGCGCTGCGTCCAGCACAGTACGTGCGCAGGGGCCCGGCTGATCAAGACTTGAGGCCAG
>JBKPEY010000143.1:0-1791 GCA_046744405.1 Actinomycetota bacterium | reverse complement strand
CGTCGCCCGGTTCGTGTTCCTCAACCCGCGAGCTCGCACTTTCTTTCTCGACTGGACGTCCGCGGCGAACGACATGGTCGCCGCGCTACGCGCCGAGGCCGGCAAGAATCCGTACGACCGTGAGCTCTCTGTCCTCGTCGGTGAATTGTCCACCCGGAGCGAGGAGTTCGCCACCCGATGGGCCGCGCAGAATGTGCGCTTTCATCGCAGCGGGTTCAAACAGATTCGCCACCCGATCGTCGGAGACCTCCAGCTGAGCTATGAGGCGATGGACCTTCCAGCCGATCCAGGACTTTCCCTCATCGTCTACAGCGCCGAACCAGGCTCAACGACCGAGGACGCGCTCAATCTCCTTGCCAGCTGGACGGTCACAGACGAGAAGTCAATCACCCAAAGCGAGCCTTCCAGCGCGACCGCCGTACCAGACGGGGAAACAGCATGACGGAGGCGAAGATAGAAGCTCCCATTCGCAGAAAGGCAACCGATCGCATGTCTACCTGGCTCATCACTGGATGCTCCACCGGACTGGGGCGCGCCCTAGCCGAAGCCGTCATTGCCGCAGGTCACAACGCGGTCGTCACCGCACGGGACACCGCTAGGGTCGCCGACCTTGCCGAAGGCAACTCAGACCGGGTCCTCGCACTGCCCCTGGATGTCACCGACAGCGCCCAGGTCACTCGTGCGGTCAGCGAGGCCGAAGACAAGTTCGGCGACATCGACGTCCTGGTCAACAACGCCGGCTACGGATACCGGGCAGCGGTCGAGGAAGGTGACGACTCTGACATCCGCCAACTGTTCGAGACCCAGTTCTTCGGCGCTGTCGCGATGATCAAGGCCGTACTTCCCCGAATGCGGGCCCGCCGCTCAGGGGCGATCGTCAACATCTCCACGATCGGTGTCCAGATCATGCCTGTGGGCTCCGGATACTACGCCGCATCGAAGGCCGCACTGGAAGCCATGTCCGGCGCCCTATACGGCGAGTTGCAGCCGCTCGGTATCTCCGTCACCGTCATTGAGCCTGGCGCGTTTCGCACCGACTTCGCGGGTCGCTCGCTGACTCAGTCGAGCACCGTCATCGAGGACTACGCCGACACCGCCGGCAAACGGCGTAAGGAACACGACACGGTCCATGGCACTCAACCCGGCGACCCGGCCAAGGCGGCTAAGGCCATCATCGACGCGATCGAGTCAGACGAGCCGCCGCCGTTTCTGTTGCTGGGCAACGATGCGCTCAACATCTATCGCCGGCTCGCCGAAGCCAGACTCGACACCATCAACAAGTGGGAACACCTCACCACGGGGACCGACATCGACGCCTGAACGGAAGTTCAACAGCAATGTCAGGTACCCAGATCATGAGAGGGCGTCGTCATGGGTGATGTCATCGTCGTCATTGGACCGGGGTCTATTGGCCAAGCGATCGCGCGACGGGTGAGCGCGGGCAAGTATGTCCTGTTGGCTGACCTCCGTCCGGAGAACGCCGACGCAGCGGCCGAAGTCTTGAGCGATGCAGGATTCGACGTGAACACTGCGATCCTCGACGTGTCGTCGCGCGAGTCCGTGCACTCACTCGTCCAAACCGCCACGGCGCGCGGTGACGTGTCCGGCGTCATCCATGCCGCTGGCGTGTCCCCCAGCCAAGCATCGCCAGAGACCATCCTGTCGGTCGATCTTTACGGGACAGCGCTGGTGTTGGAGGAGTTTGGCAATGTCATCGCCCCGGGTGGTTCCGGCGTCGTGATCGCCTCGCAGTCCGGACACCGGTTGGGCGCACTGACCGCCGAGGAGGAC
>JBKPEY010000367.1:0-3151 GCA_046744405.1 Actinomycetota bacterium | reverse complement strand
GCTGCCCGAGTCGGCCGATTCACGGCCGACATTGATCATCTCAATGTGGCCTACTCGCGACCGCAGGAGACCGGACACCGCAGCCAATTGCGCTCACTGGTGATCTCCGACGAGAGTGCCGCGCGGCTACGCGTCACTACGCTGCCGAATCAAAACCAGCACCGTCCCGGCTTCACATTGACCGCGTACCCGCCACAGCGGCTTGACCAGGCACGCCATCCGAACGAGCTGGGCCAAAGTGATCAGGTGTATCTGTTTATCGACGACGCGGTACACGGGGTTGGCTCCCGCGCCTGCGGCATAGACGTGCTTCCCGAGCATGCGCTCTGGCCGAGTGCCCGGCGGTTCGCGATGGTCTTTCAGCAGCCTTAGCCGGCGCTGAAGTAGGCCTGCTCCAGATAGGTGTTGAGCGCCTTCTCAGTCACGCGGAAGCTGCGGCCGAATTGCACTGCCTCAAGTTGGCCGGAATGGATCAGCCGATAGACCGACATTTTGGAGAGTCGAAGGATCGCGGCAACCTCAGCAACCGTGAGGAACTTGCCTGCTTGAAGGTTACTGGCCAACGGAGTAACGCCGCCTGGATCTGCTGACGTGGACTCGTCGTTCATCGGGTGACTCTCGTTTCTTCCGGGTGGAGTCAGGGGTTACAAAAGTGAGAATAGTGGCAATCGATGCATTTGGTACAGCAGCTGCAGGAAAATTGCCGCGACACGCCGCGGCCAATCATTGACGACGTGCGCATCTTTACAGAAACTACGCGCCGTCTTTAGGTCACAGGCTCGGATCCATTCCAAGCTCTGGAAAGACCGCTTGCCGGGTAGCCAAAATGGCTTGATCAACTCGGCTTCCCGGTGTGAAGCCCTCTTCGAACGCCCGGTAGCTGGCGGGGGCGCCGTCAGACATAGTGAGCGGCGCCGACTCTCCGGTCTCGGCACGCCAAGCCTCCGGCACAGCCGTGTTCGGATCGATCGGCTCGCCGCTGACGATGGCGAGCAGATGCGTCCAGGCCCGCGGCACCACATTGAGCACGGCGTACCCTCCGCCGCCAGTGGATACCCAGCGTCCCTCGCACAGCTCATCGGCCAGACTCGCCAGCGCCAGATAAGAGGCGCGCTGCCCGTCGAGGGAGAGGTTCAGGTCGGCGAGCGGGTCACGCCGGTGGGAGTCGCAGCCATGCTGAGTGACCAAAACTGTCGGCTTATGCGCTCTAAGCACGTGCGGCACGATGGCATGAAATGCGCGGAGCCAGTCCGCGTCAGTCGCGCCAGGAGGAAGCGCAACGTTCACCGCTGTGCCCTCGGCTCCTCGTCCACCGGTTTCGTTGGGGAAACCTGTTCCGGGAAAGAGGTATGCCGGGGTCTCATGCAGGCTGACCGTCATCACCCTTGGCTCGTCGTAGAAGATCGCCTGAACACCGTCACCGTGATGGACGTCCACATCGACGTAACCCACTCGCTCGCAGCCGTTGTCCAATAGCCATCGGATCGCGACGGCGACGTCGTTGTAGACGCAGAAGCCACTGGTATAGCCGGGCATTGCGTGATGCAGCCCGCCGCTGATATTGCAAGCGCGCTGCACGTCGCCGGTCCACACTCGGCGGGCCGCCTCGACGCTAGCCATAGTGACCTTGGCCGCGATTTCATGCATTCCGAGGAAGACCGGGTTGTCGCTGGTACCCAGCCCGTAGCGCTGATTCGGTTCGCCGCGCTGCACGGCAGCGATGTAATCCGAGGTGTGGATGGTCTCCAGCAGCGCAAGATCAATATCGGGCGGCGGAACGATCTTCAGTCGGTCCAAGACGCCGAGCTGGCGGGCCAAGGAAATGGTGTTGGTCACTCGGCCGGGCGCCATCGGGTGATCAGGCCCGAAGTCGTACCTGGTGAGATCGTCAGAGAAGACGAGCACGCCACTCATCCGCTGCCGCCGGGTCGGTCCGGCTTGCCCTGCTGGTTGTGCCGAGCAGCGGCGGCAAGTTCCCGGCTGCGGTCGCGCGCTGCTTCCATCGCGCCCAGAAAAGCGGCTCGTACCTTGTGATCTTCCAGTTGGCGTACGGCCGCTGTCGTAGTGCCACCAGGTGAGGTGACCCGCTCTCGCAAGACGGTGGGATGCTCTCCGGTTTCCCGCAGCAGCTTGGCGGAGCCGAGCATGGTCTGGACCACAAGTTCGGTTGCGGTGCTCCGAGGGAGCCCGAGATGTACGCCGGCCTCGATCATGGCCTCGACCACGAAGAACAGGTAGGCCGGACCTGTGCCTGAAATGGCGGTCACCGCGTCCTGATATCGCTCCGGCACGGTGATCACTCGGCCGGTCGCAGACAAGATCTCGGTCACCCGGTCAAGATGATCTTGGGTGCTGTGTAATCCCGGAGAGATGGCAGCCATTCCCTCGTCAACCTGAGCGGGCGTGTTTGGCATGACCCGCACCACGGCAACTCCTTCCGGTAACCGGGATTCGATGAACTCGGTATCGACCCCTGCAGCCAGCGACACCACGAGTGCGCCTGGCTTGATCTCTGGCGCGATGTCGGCGAGCAGGCCGCTCATGTCCTGCGGTTTGACGACCAGGAGCACCGTCTCGGCATCGGCTACAGCTTTGGTGTTCTCCAACATCTGGATGCCGTAACGTATGGTCAGCTCCTGGCGCCGCTCGGGCCTGCGGTGACTGGCAACTATTTGATCAGGATGCCAGCCGGCTCGCAGCAGACCCGAAAGCACGGTCTCACCCATCACACCGACGCCCAGAATGGCAAGTGGGTGCCCTCTGGACGCTAAGTTCGTTGCCGTCACAGGGTGCCGGCCTGCCCGCCGGCAACCAGCTGGCTGCTCACCAGCTCGGCGATCTGCACAGCGTTCAGTGCGGCGCCCTTACGCAGATTGTCGCTGGCTATGAACATGATCAAGCCCTTCCCAGGTGGCGCAGCTTGATCGGCTCGGATTCGGCCGACGAGACTCGGATTCTGGCCAGCCGCGTCCAGTGGTGTAGGTACCTCCATCAGCCGAACGCCCGGAGCGCGCGCCAGCCACTCGTTCGCCTGCTCGGGACTGAGGTCCTCGGTGAACTCTGCGTGGACCGCAAGAGAATGACCGGTGAAGACAGGGACGCGTACGCAGGTGCCCGAGACAAGAAGATCAGGAATGTGCAGAATCTTCCG
>JBKPEY010000179.1:0-3266 GCA_046744405.1 Actinomycetota bacterium | reverse complement strand
TCTGCCCAGGGTCTGCATCTGGTCTTCCACCTGGCCCGAGCGGGCTGGTTGCGCTGGCGTGATTCCCTTTCCGACGCGCCGGTGAAGCCGGGCAAGGGGCCACTCGCACTGCGCGTACGGCTCGAGAATGGGTCCGGCTTTGATCTCACAGAGGCCGGAACGCAGCGGAAGCTGGCTGTCTATGTAGTAGCGGATCCCATGTCTATTCCCATGGTCGCCACCTTGGGGCCCGATCCACTGACCGAGGAATTTGATCAAGACCTGCTGACGGGCCTGCTGGCCAAGGCTGGGCGGGCGCAGCTCAAGGGCGTTCTGAAAGATCAACGGACGATCGCGGGCATCGGCAACGCGTACTCCGACGAAATCCTGCACGCCGCCAAACTCAGTCCGTTCAAGCCGTCGAACTCGCTCACCGAAGCCGAGATCCGTACGCTCTTCGCCGCAATCAAAGATGAGCTGGCTGATGCCATCAAGCGAGCCGACGGGCTGGCCGCAAAGGATCTCAAAGGTGAGAAGAAGTCGGGCTTGCGGGTTCATGGGCGCAAGGGCGAGAAGTGTGAGGTCTGTGGCGACATCATCGCCGAAGTCTCTTTCGCCGACTCCTCGCTGCAGTACTGTCCAACCTGCCAGACCGGCGGCAAGAAGCTCGCCGACCGGCGCCTGTCGAAGCTGCTGAAGTGAATCGTGTCCAGACGCGGAAGCCAGGCAGCGCTGTTCGAGTCGCTCTGCGATGAGTACGCCGATAAGTCCGGGGTCAGCGTGCCAGACGGCGGCACCGGATTCGGTTCGAACGCAATCAAGATCAATAAGTCAATCTTCGCGATGCTGGTCAACAGCCAGCTCGTGGTCAAACTCCCGGCAGCTCGGGTTGCGGAGTTGATCTCCACTGGCGATGGAGTGCCCTTCGATGCTGGGAAGGGCAAGCCGATGAAGGAATGGGTCGAACTGACAGCAGACGACGATGACGCCTGCCGAAGACTGGTTGCCGAGGCTATGGCGTTCGTCTCCCGCCGGCTCCGCCACTAGGGTGTGGCGTGATGTTTGGAGATCAAGTGCCGAGCGTGCAGCCCAGTGAGGTCGCTGCGCGGGTGGCCGAGGGCTGGATGCTCCTCGACGTACGCACAGACGACGAATGGGCAGAGGGTCGCATCGCCGGCTCGGTGCACATCCCCATGGACCAGCTGATGCAGCGCCTCGACGAGGTCGACGACCGGGTCGTATGCGTTTGCGCCGTCGGTGCTCGATCCGCCCGCGTGGCTCAATTCCTCAATGGCCAAGGATACGAAGCCGTCAATCTCGACGGCGGCGTATATGCCTGGGCGAGCAGCGGGCTGCCGATCGAGGCCTGACCTTGGTGAACATCCCACGCTGCGCCTGAGGCTTGGTCGACATCCCACGCTGCGTGGGATCCTCACGGTGTGCATGGCGTGCATGCCATGCACAGCGCGAGAAACCTGGGTACAGCTTTTACCCAGGTGTAGCGTGAGGCTTGCCAAAGGAAACCTTCGGGAGCTCACACCTGATTGGTGGGCTGAGAGGGCGGAGTGCGTGCCAAGCGCGGGTCCGCCGACCGACCGAACCTGACCGGGTAATGCCGGCGTAGGGAGCCTGCAATGTCTCTTACTTCTACTCAAACCAGCGCTACCGAGACCTCTGAACGCGCAGACCGCGAGGCGCCACTCACACTGACGACCGAGCCGCCCCGGCCGCTCAGCTTTATCGACCAGCTGGCGCTGTGGGGCAATCTCGGGATCAGCCTGTTCGGGCCGCTGACCGGTGCCCTTATCGCAACTACCGCTGGATCGGTTGGACTCGCTCTGGCGGCGACTGTCGTCGGCTGTGGCATCGGCGCAATCCTGCTCGGTGCCTCAGCCGTGATGGGTGCGGCCACCGGTGCCCCGGCCATGGTTACGCTACGAGGCCTGGTCGGCCGACGCGGCTCCATACTGCCGACGCTGCTCAACATCGCCCAGAACATCGGCTGGGCAACCATGGAGATCATCGTTATCTCGACCGCTGCCGTGGCCGTCGTCGGCGAGGCTTGGCGCTGGCCGTTCGTGATCTTGGCCGGGGCGGCGGCCACGACCATGGCGATCCGACCACTGGGCAGCGTACGACTGTTGCGGAAGATCATGGTGTGGCTGGTGCTGGCCGCCTCGACGTTCTTGTTCGTCCAGGTGCTGCTGCGACCGGCGCAGTCGATTCCCCAAGAGTCAGTGCTCGGTTTCTGGCCGGCCGTTGATCTTGCTATCGCCGGGGTGGTCTCGTTCGCACCACTGGCGGCTGACTACAGCAGGCATTCGCGTACCCATAAGGCTGCATTCTGGGGTGCCTCACTCGGCTACGGTCTCGCCGCCATCGCCTACTACGCCCTCGGTGTCTTCGCAGTCGTCAATCTAGGTGCCAGCGACGTAATCACCGCTCTGGTCACCCTGCCGGCAGGTGCCATTGCGATTACGATCTTGCTTGTCGATGAGGTAGATGAGGCTTTTGCCAACGTTTACTCGACCACGATGTCGGTGCACAACATCATTCCCAAGCTTGATCGGCGGATCATTGCACTGATCATCGGGGTGACGGCGACCCTGCTGGCTGGGCTGCTGAATTTCGGCCAGTATCAGTCCTTCCTCTTCCTGATCGGCTCGGTTTTTGTGCCGCTGTACGCGGTAGCAGCCGTGGACTTCTTCCTTGTCAGCCGGCAACGGTGGGACGTCTCAGAAACATCTGGATTCCGAGCTGCGCCGGTGATCGCCTGGGCCTTCGGGTTCATCGCCTATCAGCTGGTCTATCCCGGCACCGTCGGAGGATGGGCGGACTTTTGGACCTCGGTCGACGAGCGCATCGGATTCGTCCCGCCGGGCTGGCTCGGCTCGTCAGTGGCCGCGATCGTGGTCGGCGGAGTCGTTATGTTGGCTAGCGGTTTACTGCTGCGTTACCGTCGCGTCGCCACGGCGTGACACTTTGGTGATCGTGTTCGCCGCCGAAAGCACACCGGTACTGATAGCCCACCGTGGCTTCTCCTCCCGGCATCCGGAAATGACGAAGGCGGCCTACCAGGCGGCGATCGACTGGTCGTACCAGACGGAGATCCCGCTCGGCTTGGAGTGCGATGTGCACTTCAGCGCCGACGACGAACTGGTCTGCCTGCACGATCTGACCCTGGACCGCACCTCCACCGGCTCCGGACCGGCGTACGAGCGCTCGGTACCGGAGCTTAAGGAGCTGGATTTCGGTTCCCGGCGGGTTGCTGATCCAGATCCCGAGCA
>JBKPEY010000341.1:0-5795 GCA_046744405.1 Actinomycetota bacterium | reverse complement strand
CGGCGGAGCTATCACGCTGTAGAGAGCACCCATCAAGAAGAGCCCGGCGACCAGGAGCAACGCCTTCGCTGCTGGGTGCCGGCGCCGTGAAGACAGGAGTCGCACTCGGGTCCCTCTCGTGTCTTGGTGCACTGTTGTGGGCCAAACATATATTCAGTTGTCCTTATATTCAGTTGTCGGGGCCCCAGCAGATGCAGCGGGACGAGGTGTTCATTCCTATCGCAGGATGTAGATGACGCCGAACAGCGCAATCCACACCACGTCGACGAAGTGCCAGTAATAGGACACAACGACTGCGCTGACGGCCTGCTCATGGGTGAAGGTCCGCGCCAGGAAAGTCCGTCCCATCAACAGCAGGAAGGCAATCAGGCCGCCGGTCACGTGCAGTCCGTGGAAGCCCGTAGCCAGGAAGAAGACCGACCCGAAAACGTTGGACGAAATTGTCAGATTCTCATGGAACAACTCGGAGTACTCATAAACCTGGCCGCCGATGAAGAATGCCCCCATGAGATAGGTCAGGGTGTACCACTCTCGCAGTCCCCAGCGCCGCAAGTTCCAGAGTGACCCGGTCCGCCTGACCTGTGCCCGTTCCGCGGCGAACACGCCCATCTGGCAGGTGAAGGAGCTCGCGACAAGCACGCTGGTGTTGGCGATGGCGAACGGTATGTTGATCAAGTCGCCTTGGCTTTGCCAGAGCGGGACCGTGCCGGTCGCCTCGGCCTGGGAGTTGGTCACGTTGCGGATGGTGAAGTAGGCCGCGAACAGTGCGGCGAAAAACATCAGCTCCGAAGCCAGCCAGATGATCGTGCCAACCGCGACTGGTTCGGGCCGATTCTCACGACCACGCAGGCGCGATAGCGGGATGGGGTGCAGTGCCCCCTCCGGCATTGTCATGGAGCCGGAGACTGCGTGTGTGTGCATGGCCACGAGGTCATTATTGCCGCAACCCGTGCAGAGGTCACCCCAGGGCACGAGTTTGTTATTCGAGTCGTGAAAGGGCAGTTGGACTAGCGACCTGGATGGCCTTCTCGCGAGCCCAGCGCGTACCGCTCGGCCATTGCCCCGCGCCCTGGAGGGGCTTCCGACCAGTAGGACCGGGGTTGGCTCAGCCGAACCACATTAGGCTGGGCTTGTGTTCACCAGGTTCGCCATGGTGCTCGTTCCGCTGCACGCCACACCCACCGATCAGCCACCTCCGCTGACTCCGACTCGGCTTCTTACTGAGTGGAGCTGGGAGTGGTCGATGGCGATCGGCATAGCCGTCGCTGCGGGACTGTACATTGCCGGCCTGGTGGTGATGCATCGCCGCGGCGATCGCTGGCCAGTGCGGCGCAGTGTGTCCTTCCTCCTCGGCGGACTCGGCTCCATCGGCCTTGCCACCATGTCGGCGCTCGGCACCTACGACACCGTTCTGCTCAGCGTCCACATGGTGCAACACATGACCTTGATGATGGTCTCTCCGATGTTCCTTGCGCTGGGGGCGCCGGTGACTTTGGCGTTGCGCACGCTGCCGCCACGACCGCGCACGATGCTGCTGGCGGTGTTGCATTCCCGAGTGGCCCGCGTGCTGACCTTCGCGCCGCTCACCCTGGCGTTGTTCATCGCAACCCCATTCGCGCTGTATTACTCGTCTTTTTACGAGCTGTCGCTGCGCTCGGGCTTTTGGCATGCCTTTCTGCATCTGCACTTTCTCATCGTTGGCGCGCTGTTGATGTGGCCGCTGATGGGAATCGACCCAGTCCCAGGGCGCATTAGCTATCCGCTGCGGCTGCTGATGCTGTTCTTGATGCTGCCGTTCCATGCTTTCCTCGGCATCTCGATCATGAGCTCGACCCAACTGATCGCTGAGAGCTGGTATCTGGCGTTCAACCGAACGTGGCCACCGAGCCCGCTGGATGATCAATATCTGGCCGGCGGAATCATGTGGGCGTCCGGAGATCTCATCGCCCTGGTGATGCTGATCGCACTCTTCGTCCAGTGGTATGCACACAGCCAGCGAGAGGCCCGGCGTGAGGATCGTCGACTGGACCGGCTCGAGCGACTTCAGCGAGCCGCTACCGCACCGGTCGGTCCACGCGATCAGGAGCATCCGGCACGCTACGATCACCCCCGGGCCGAGTCTGCAGAAGCAAGCCTGCGAACCGCCGGCACCGGAGGACAAAGTGGAGATGATCAATGAGCAGTGCTGATGAGCGCTCCGAGGAGCAGGTTCTGACCATCTTGTTGTATGCGACGGACCGCCTGACGCGAGAGAATCTCCGATTGGCGCTCGGTCGCAAGGTGGCAGCAGACCTGCCGCCAATCCGAGTACTCGAAGTAGCGACGCAGCCGGCTTTGGTCAGCGCGATCGATGCAGGTGGCATCGACTTGGCGATCTTGGACGGCGAGGCTGCGCCGGGCGGAATGGGACTGTGTCGCCAGCTCAAGGATGAGATTTTGCGCTGTCCGCCGATCTTGCTGCTGATCGGGCGCGCGGACGATGCTTGGCTAGCGACCTGGTCACGAGCAGACGGCACCGTATCGCATCCGGTCGATCCGATCCGGTTGCCTGCCGCAGTGGCGAAACTGCTGCGTCCCCCCGTCTCTACACAGACCGCAGTGGTACGAACGACCCCTGTGGCCTGAGCGAGGTGTCAGAGATGAACTGGCCAGAACTTCTGAGCAGTCTGATCCGCGGCGAGGACCAGTCAGCTGCAGCCACCGCCTGGGCTATGGAACAGATCTTGAGTGGGAATGCGACGCCCGCTCAGATGGCTGCGTTCGTCATCGGACTACGCAGCAAAGGCGAAACCGTAGCGGAGTTGACTGGGCTCGCCGATATCATGATCGAGTTCGCGACCCCCATTGAAATCGGTGGGCCTGCTGTTGATGTTGTCGGTAGCGGCGGCGACCGGTCCAACACGGTCAATATCTCCACTATGGCGGCGATCGTTGCTGCAGCGGCCGGTGCCAAGGTTGTCAAGCACGGAAACCGTGCGGCTTCGTCGGCCTGCGGTGCGGCGGATGTTCTCGAAGCGCTCGGAGTCGTGCTTGACCTTACGCCTGAGGCGCAGCAGCAGGTGGTGGACAAGGTCGGCATCGGTTTCCTGTTCGCCGCGCATTACCATCCGGCGCTACGACATGCGGGCCCGATGCGACGTGAGCTCGGCATCCCGACGACCTTCAACTTCCTCGGACCGTTGGCCAATCCAGCACAGCCGGTTTCCCAGGCGGTAGGAGTGGCCGATGCTCGAATGGCTGAGTTGATGGCCGGGGTTTTCGCCGGCCGCGGCAACTACGGACTAGTCGTTCACGGCGGCGACGGGCTCGATGAACTGACCACAACAACGTCTTCAACCGTGTGGCTGTACGCCGACGGAAACGTGGAGCGCTTAGAGCTTGACCCATTGCAGCTGGGCGTGCCGAGGGCAAGCCTGCCCGACCTGGTCGGGGGAGACGCTGCAACCAACGCTCAGGTGGTACGTGAGCTGGTCTCCGGTCGGCCAGGTCCGATCCGCGACGTTGTGGTACTCAATACGGCCGCTGCCTTAGTCGCGTACGGCAAGCCGGCGGCTGGGCGACTGGAAGAAGACTTCGTTCACGAGCTGGATCGAGCACAGGAGGCGATCGACTCCGGCGCGGCGCAAGCCAAACTTCAGGAGTGGATCGTGGCTACTCAGTCTCTGCGTTGAGGCTGGCCCAGGAGTACCGATCTCGGCATCTGAAGCCGATAGTCAGCACCTACCACCTCAGTTTGGATCCGCTATTACAGTGGGCCGACCGCACCTATCTTTACCGATGGAGGACCGCCGACGTGACGGCGATCATCGGTTGCTTGGACGATAAACAACGGCTGTAGCAGGGGGATCTGTGAAGGGTCGACGCTGGGTGGCGTCGGTTTGTGCTGTGGTTATGCCGCTCATCCTCGTAGCCTGCTCGAGCGAGCCGTCACCGATCGCAAGCACAGCTCTGGTTGAACGCGCGACGATTACTGACCAGGTCACCGCGAGCGGCTCGGTGGCCGCGGCAAGCCAGAACTTGGGCTTTACCAGGGCTGGTCGGCTTACGTCGCTGAGAGTCAAGGTGGGTGACCAGGTAAGGGCTGGTCAGCTGCTGGCGAAGATCGATAGTTACGCCCTCAGGCAGGTGCTGAAGCAGCAGAAAGCGAATCTGGCGGCGCAACGGGCGGCGCTAGACCGCATCACCGGAAATCCAGCGGTGTCTGGCGCGAGGGCAACATTGAGCCAATCACAGGTGGTGCTGAGCGCGACACGGGGCCAAGTCCGGGCCGTCAGCGCCGCAGACGATTCTGCGATCAGCCGGTCTCGCGCGCAGCTCCGGGCCGCGCGGAACGCGAGAGAGAAGGCGAATGACGCCCTCGACGCGGCGCAGGATGCCTGTCATGTGCCCGGCACGCTCCCCAGCGCATGCGCTCCGCAGGTTGCTTCGGCGAGCTCCGCACAGGCCTCAGCAGTACAGGGCGTGGAGGCGGCCAAGACAAGCCTGGCAGCCGCAGAGCAGAAGAAGAAGGTGGATGCCGCCGCGGGTGAGGTATCTGTAGAGACTTCCCGACAGGGTGTGGTGACAGCCCGAAATGCCCTTAAGTCGGCGGCGTCGGATCGACCGCACAATATTGATCAGCAGCAAGCGCTCGTCAATGCCGCGGCAGCCCTGGTCCGCTCTGCGCAGAAAGATGTCGACGAGAGCAGGCTGATAGCCCCGGTCGACGGCGTCGTCTCGGCTATCAACGGCGTGGTCGGCGAATACCTATCCCCGAGCAGCGGCACGACGGCGCTCGCACCCGGCAGTCGCGCCGCAATTCCGGGGTCCGCTGCCGTCGGCGGCGCGGCCGGCCCGGGTGGTGGGGGCACGGCACCAACGGCGAGACCCGGCGGTTCGCAGTTTCTGGTGCTGTCAAGCCTCAAAGGCTTCCAGGTGGTCATCCCGTTCGAGGAGTCAGATGCATCCAAGATCGCGCCCAAGCAGCGGGTATCGGTCACCTTTGACGCTATTCCTGATTTGACCGAGCCGGGAAGCGTAGCAGCGGTTGCACCCTCGGCAACGGCGATCTCCGGGGTAATCAGTTACTACGTGACGATAGGGCTTGAGCACAAGGACCCACGGCTGAGAGACGGCCAAACCGCTCGTGCGGCGGTGACTACTGCTGAGCGAGAGAACGTACTGAGCGTTCCCAATGCTTCGGTTCGGCGGCAAGTCGACACGGATATCGTGGTTGTAGTTGATCCAGACGGTCGACAGCACGTCGTTTCCTTCCAAGCCGGTCTTGTTGGGCCCGACCGCACGGAGGTGCTCTCCGGGCTGTCTGAGGGGCAGCGTGTCGTTGTGGGCCCGGGCCGATGATTCAGCCGGCCAGATGACGAGAGACTTGGAGGAGCGGTGACCGAGAACGCGGTGACCGAGTCAGCCAGCGAAGCCGAGACAACGCCCCCCACCTCCGGGTCGAGCGCATCGGTACGTCGACGGCCTCTGAAGCGTGGCACCAAGATCAGGCTGCTGGTCATTGGCGCCCTCGCGGTGCTTGCGGCAGCCGCCTTCGCTGTCTACTACATCATCAACACCAGCAACTACATCACCACCGACAACGCCCAGATTGATGGGAACCAGATTTCGATCAATGCTCCAGCCACCGGGACCCTTATCGACTGGCGTGGGCAGCAGGGTACGTCGCTGCACAGGAACGGGCCAGTCGGCAGAATTGAGATCAACAACGGCTACACCCAGCCCCAGATGGTGATCCGATCGCCCGCAGACGGTGTCGTCGCAGTGAACAACGGTGTCGAAGGGTCCTTCGTCAC